>DAOUUM010000079.1 GCA_030668165.1 Candidatus Heimdallarchaeota archaeon | reverse complement strand
TGGTTATCTCCTGGTATAAGGAGCTGTACCCTGATGATCCACCCATATCTTTAGAAAAGATGAAGAAGGATATATTGACAACGAACCCAGAACGAGAAGTGATTAGATGGCAAGTATTTGATTCCAATGGTAACTATGTCGCTTATATCAATATTTCACTAACAAAGGAAAGTTCACCAGAATATGAATCGAGTAAAGATCAGGTCTGGGCATTTGGGATAGTAAATCCAGAATATAGACGACTGGGTATTGGTACCTATCTGCTTGAATTTATTAAAATGAAATCCAAGGACCTGTCCAAGGAAAAATTATTCATCTGGTCAGAGCTTGATAATTCAAAATATTTCTTGGCTCGTCTAGGAGGTGTGATTTCATACAAAAATTACGAGAGTAGACTTTACATTGATAAGATTGACTGGAATTTGATCAAATCTTGGATCCTCAAAGTACATCAAAATACACCAGGTATATGTTTGGAGAGATTTGATGATGTTCCTGAGAGCTATATTGATGAATATTGTTCTCTATTCACTGAGGTTGCTAATCAGGCCCCGATGGAGGATCTTGAAGGTCTGGAAATTGTCACACCTGAGACCCGTAGGCTCAAGGAGGATCGATTTCGGAAAATAGGATATATCTGGACCACTTTCATCTCAAGAGAGCTGGATCAGAAAATATCAGGGTTAACTGAGATCCTGTATGATCCTAATCGACCATTTGTGGTATTTCAGGAGTTAACTGGAGTCAAACAAGAGTATCGAGGTAGAAGACTTGGTAAATTACTTAAGGCAAAAATGTTGTTATACCTGAAATATAACTACCCGGATGTCAAGTATATCATGACTGGAAATGCTCAGTCAAATGAGCACATGCTCCGGATCAATCATGAAATGGGTTTTGAGACCTACATTGAGGGTCATGCCTACAAATTCTTCTTATAAAAGTCAATTTCAAATAAAGTTAACATAGAAGAAATTTTTAGTAAGTATTTCATCCAATATGTATTTTACAGTTGTTGGAATTATACCAGAATTAAATTGAGCGCAATCGATTTGTTGGCTGATCTTTTCTGCTGCATCCTCCATTGAAGGTACTATAAGAGGTGAAGTTTGATCAACCACAACTGCAATGAAGAATTCTTTTTTCCAGACAAAACGAAGTTTAAGACCACCCTCAAGTTCTATCATTTCTGGTTTTATATCCTCCTTAAGAAATTCAGCGATAATAGATGTAAACGCATATAACCAAGAGGAGAAAACAGGAAATAAATTGGAATCTGATTTCTCAGCATAATTTTTCTGAAAAATTAAATTACCCTTGGAATTTATTATCAGAACTTGAAAGTAATGATGCAATTGGAAGAAATTTATTTGAGAGGTTCTTCTGAAGGAAAAAATCATTGCTATGAAAAATACATCTATCACAAGGTAATAAATTAAAGCTACATCCTGATTAAGGTTAATAGAAACAATAGTGATTGGAATTACTACTATAAGAAACAAGGTGACTGCTCTATAAGCTTTTAATTCTGACTCAAACTTTAATTCTCTTAGTAATGATCTCCCTTTATTTTTAAAATCTTTATAAACTGAAATAACCATTACAACTATTGTGAGAAGAATTAATGCACGAATTGTATTTATTATAAAGTCTATTTCTGAATCTGACAAGACGCTATGATTTACAAATAAATTAATATTTTGAGTGAGTGTAGTTGAAAAAATAAAGGTATATACCATTGATCGCTTAATTCCAATACTACTTGTAAAAATATAACTTGTAACATTTGATAGCATAAATGTAGTAATAATCATTAGTAAACAGGCTAATTCCAAGAAAATTACGGATATCTGAAAATTGATAGGTTCGAAATATAAGTAGAGGAAATGACTGATTACCCAAGCAATAAGAAAGCTGAATGCTCCAATAAATATGTTTCTGATACTGGATTTGTTGGACTTTGATATTAGTATTTTTTCCGCATACAGAATTATTCCGATCGTAACAATCCCTAATATAAATAATGTAATCATGAAATCTCTAGGTACACCA
The DNA here is from genome assembly GCA_030668165.1 of Candidatus Heimdallarchaeota archaeon. GTDB lineage: Archaea > Asgardarchaeota > Heimdallarchaeia > Heimdallarchaeales > Kariarchaeaceae > JAJRQD01. The sequence goes on along the minus strand of DAOUUM010000079.1, from coordinate 7,177 downwards.
ATTAAATCTATAGAGGAATAATCCATTTAATTTCTGAGGTCAAAAAAGTAGCCTAATGGTATATTTTAGGTATATTTTTTATTATTACATCATTTGATGAGGCTTTGAATTTCACCATGACAACTTACATAACTGCGTAAAAAAATACTAAAGACAATAGATATCAGTAAAAGAGCATTTATTTTAGAATACAAAATGAATAGTTCATATTTTCAGTTTGATAATTCAATTTGTCAAAAACAAAATATGAGTTATCTAGGGTATTCATCACACCCACTCATTTTATCAATATACTTTCTGTAGTTATACAAATTCGTTACTACGGAATTTATGATCTAAATATTATAGCAATTATCAAGATATAGCATTGTCTAATATTATAAATATAAATTTCACCTATTAGTAATGTAGATGCAAGCCAAAGAAAAAGTTATCTTAGGTCATGAGAATGATGTTGGGATATTAAAAATTCCAGATATTGTCAAATCCATAGGTAATACACCCTTAATTGAGCTACCGATTTCATCAGATCGAGTAAAAGTTTTTGTCAAGGCAGAATGGATGAATCCTGGTGGATCTGTGAAGGATCGAGCAGCATGGTTCATGATAAATGAGGGATTAAAAACAGGTGAGCTGGATAAATCCAAAATTATTCTAGATGCTAGCTCAGGCAACACAGGTATTGCCATGGCCATGATTGGTGCAGCGATGGATATCAGGGTTAAATTATGCATACCTGAAAATGCATCTCCAGAGAGAATCAAGTTATTACAACTATATGGAGCAGATATTGTACTGACTGACCCGCTCGAGGGTATGGATGGTGCGATCCAGAGGGTAAAATCAATCTATGAGGAGGATCCAAATAGGTACTTCTACACCGATCAGTACAGTAATGATGCCAACTGGCAGGCACATCTCGAGACCACCTCAAAGGAGATATTATCCCAGACAGATAATAAAATCACTCATTTTGTCGCTGGTTTAGGTACTAGTGGAACATTCATGGGAACAGCTCGAGGATTAAAATCTAAGCTGGACCTGACTGTCATCTCAGTTCAGCCCGATAGTCCATTTCATGGCCTTGAGGGTTTGAAACACATGGAGACAGCAATAGTCCCCAAAATATATGATAGTAACATGGTTGACGATAGCATTGCTGTAAGTACTCAGGAGGCATATCAGGCTGCTAGAGATCTGGCTAGAAAGGGGATTTTAGTGGGAATATCATCTGGTGCAGCTTATGCCGCGGTGAAGAAGCTGGCAGACACTCTTGAGGAAGGGGTCATTGTGACTGTTTTTCCAGACCGAGGTGATAGATATCTATCCGATAAATTCTGGGAGGAATAAAATGTTAAAAATACAAATTAAATCTATGGAGCAAAATAAAATTGAACTTCATGGAGAGAAAACATTCCCCGAGGAATGCTGTGGAGTATTACTTGGAAAAGTAGAGGAGGGGATTCCAGTTATAGATGAGGCAAGAGTGCTGAAGAATACCAATGCAGGTTCAAGAAACACCAGGTATAATATCGATCCCCTGGATCTGATCAAATTGGAGGATGAACTTGAGGATACTGACCGAATAATGCTGGGGATCTATCATTCCCATCCTAATCATCCTGCGAAACCATCCAAATTTGATTTGGATCATGCATGGCCAAATTTATCCTATATGGTACTATCTGTGCAGGATGGAAATTCTGAGTTATTAACTTCTTGGAGGTTAAATACTGATATCAAGGAATTCAGTGAGGAAAAGATACAAATTGTGGAGGAATCAATATGAAAGTAAAAATCGCAATACCTACCCCGTTAAGGACATATACAAACAATACGAAAAAGATTGAAGTGGATGTAGAATCTGTGGCAATGGCGTTAAAACAATTAATTGTTGAATATCCAAAGCTTGAAACACATCTATTTGAAAATGATATCATAAGATCTTATGTAAATATTTATCTCAATGATGATGACGTAAGATACTTGGATAAACAATATGAAACCACTGTGGTTTCTGGAGATACTATCTCAATCATACCCTCTATTGCAGGTGGACTCTAATGACAGAAACCTTGACTCAAACCATTGATGATATCTCATTATCCAATAGGGAAATAGAGAGATATTCTAGGCATCTGATCATGCCGGAGGTTGGAATGGAGGGTCAAAAACGCTTGAAAGCTGCAAGAGTGCTACTTGTTGGTACTGGTGGTTTAGGATCTCCAATTGCAATGTATCTTGCTGCAGCAGGAGTTGGGACCATTGGATTGGTTGATTTTGATACTGTAGATTATTCCAATTTACAGAGGCAAATCATTCATAGTACGACTTCTGTGGGTAAATCAAAACTTATCTCTGCCAAGGCAAGCATGGAGGCAATCAATCCCGAGATAGATATTGTACTTCATCCGGTGTTGTTGAATTCAAGCAATGCATTGGATATTATCTCTGATTATGATATTGTATGTGATGGAACTGATAATTACCAGACCCGATATCTTGTAAATGATGCCTGTGTACTGCTGGATAAGGTAAATGTGTATGGTTCAATTTATAGATTTGAGGGGCAAGCATCAGTATTCGATGCAAGTAAGGGACCATGTTATCGTTGTCTTTATTCTGAGCCACCACCACCAGGATTAGTTCCTAGTTGTTCTGAGGGTGGTGTGCTCGGTGTGCTTCCAGGGATAATAGGTACCATACAGGCAAATGAGATTATCAAGTTGATCATCAATCAGGGAGAGCCTTTAGTGGGTAGATTATTGTTACTCGATGCACTAGATATGGAATTCAGAGAGTTAAAACTCCGAAAAAATCCCGATTGTCTGATTTGCAGTGAACATCCTGAAATCACCGGTTTGATTGATTATGATGCTTTTTGTGGTGTGGAACTTGATGGAATGGGCCTCGGTTTCAACGAGGTACTATCTGCGGTTCAACTCAAGGAACTGAGAGAAGGCAATATTGATCACGTATTAATTGATGTCAGGGAACCTCATGAGCAGGAAATTAGCAAGATACCTGGTGCATTACTCATGCCCCAAAATGAGATTGAGGCCTTGATAGTAAATATACCCAAGGACAGCCTGATTGTACTGCATTGTAAGGTTGGAGTTAGATCTGCCAGAGCACTCAGTAAATTGAAGAAATTGGGATACATTAATTTGAAAAATCTACAGGGTGGAATCAATGCATGGGCACGATTTATTGATAACAGCCTTCCCATATACTAATATTATTTCTTATGTGAGAATACAATAAAAATTCTAGAAACAAGGAAAACAATTAGAAGTAATGAGTACAGATGAGTTATAATGCTAACTGTGGGTGATAAGTTTCCAGATTTTAATTTAGATGGAGTTCAAAATGATTCTGTAAAACAATATGGATTGTCAGACATCACTGGAAAATGGGTGTTCGTTTATTTTTTCCCGGAAGCTTTTACATTTATATGCCCAACCGAGGCAATAGCCTTTGAAAAGCATAAAAATGAGCTTGAGAAGGAGGGGGCTCTAATAATTGGTGCCTCAGTTGATGATATTGACACTAATAAGGCTTGGGTTAAGGAGATCAAGGTGACTCATCCTCTGTTAAGCGATCCTGATTTCGAACTAACCAATAAATTGGGAATTCTTGATAGTGATAAAAGAGCTATGCGAGCAACCTTCATTCTCGATCCCCAGGGAATAATACAATTTTCAATGGTTACCAGTAGAAATGTGGGAAGATCGGTTGAAGAGACCATTAGGGTTTTTGAAGCATTACAATCTGGTAGAATGTGCCCTGCAGATTTCAAACCATAATCGGAGTGATATTTAGTGAGTGAACTAGAAAGTATTAGAAAAAGGCAATCAAGACTTGAAATAAAGGGTAAAACCAGGGATCTTGTGTTTGGAATACAAGATGGATTAATATCAATTCTAGGTTTGATAACTGGAGTCTTTGGTGCATTTGGAGATCAACCAAAAATTGTAGTTGTTACGGGTATAACTGGTGCTATAGCTGCTGCCTTGTCAATGGCTGCAGGTTCATTACTATCCGCCGAAGCAGAACGGGATATTCTGCTAGCCGAAATTAATGATGCGAAGGTAGATTTTGAGAATGAACCGTATCTAGCTCAGCAATCACTTATGGTTGAATTACAGGATATAGGTCTGGATAAAAGCAATTCATATCAAGTAGTTAAATTATTATCAGAAAAGGAGAATTCCCTATTTCAAAATTTTAGGAGTATGGTTCTGGACCTGCCCAGCCTTGAGGATGAGAATCCAGTTATCAATGCAATTATCATGTTCTTTGCATTTATTTTTGGAGCATTGTTCCCAATAGTACCATTTCTTATCACAGAGGGAACTACTGCATTTATCGCATCACTTGTTCTAACTGGATTGGCTCTATTCACTATGGGTGTAATGAAGGGTTATTTCTCGAAGGGAAATATGATTAGATCAGGAATTAAATTCTTTGTCATTGCAGTGGTTGCAGGTGTTTTGTCAGAGATCATTGGATCTTTTGTAATACTAGGATTTTAGAATAATCCATAAGCACATCTAGTAAAATGATAATCTTAATTAATAGATAAAATCTAACTATTTTAAATGAACAAAATTAAGTTTGCAATTCAGATTGAACCACAGCTTGGCTATACATATGATGATATCAAAAATATTACTAAACATGTTGAATCAATCGGGTATGACGCTCTTTGGGTATCAGATCATTTCTTTATGAATGATAAATCTGAAGAAACCAACTGTCTGGAAGCTTGGACACTCGTGGGGGCACTCGCAGAGGCTTCAGAAAAAATACGACTTGGAGTTCTGGTGACTGGTAATACTTATCGCTATCCAGCAATCCTGGCGAAAATTGCATCAACTGTGGACATGATATCCGGTGGAAGATTAGATTTTGGTATTGGTGCTGGTTGGAAAGAGATTGAATACAATGCCTATGGCATACCATTTCACTCGGTGAAAGAGAGAATCGATCGTCTGGAAGAAGCCATTCAGCTTATTAAATTGCTCTGGACAGAACCCAAGGCAAATTACAATGGCAAATATTATCAATTAAAAGATGCATTCTCAGCACCCAAACCATTACAAAAACCATACCCTCCAATTTTTATTGGAGGTGACGGAGAAAAGAAGACTCTGAGATACGTAGCTGAATATGGGGATTATATGAATTTACTATTTACCCCAATGAATCAGATACAATCGAAATTAGATGCTTTGAAAAAGCATTGTGATGATATAGGGAGAGATTATGATGATGTAGGCAAATCATATTTTAATCAGTTTCATGTATTAGAGACTGAGGAAGAGCTGGATGAGCATATCGAAAATTTGAGTAAGAAATCTAATATATCAAAGGAGGAAATGAGAAAGAAACTTCATGATCCAAAATATCCAGGTGCATGGATTGGTCTACCTGAACAATTAAGAGATAGAATACAATACATGACAGATCTTGGGTTTGATTACTTTAATATGATGCTCCCATATCCAAATGAGTTGGAAGCCAGTACAAAATTATATGATCTGGTTATTAATAAATATTTTAGATAAAATTCAATTTATCTCAATTTAACAGTGTTAAAGAAGGTTCTTACCTTTTTACTTATTAGTTTGGGATTATTATCAACCACTTCAATCGATGTTCTGATCCATTCTGGTAGTTTATTGGATACCTTGGACCAGGTAAATCTATTATCCACCAACATAATCAATGCGGTATCAGAAAGACTCCTCACAGGTCTACCTGATGCCTGAGCAGCTCTATTCACCGCAGGAATCTCATAGGCTAGCATATTTCCCTTTCCCGGGAATTTGCTCTCCAGATATTCAATTTGTGCCTTTACTTTGACTGTAGGAGGAGCATAGGGAATGCCCACAACAATTACACCATGCATTGTATCACCTGGAAAATCTGCACCCTCAGAACTACGACCTCCCAGAACCGCGCATAGAATAGCACCACCCGTCTTCGCTTTTTTCTTGAATTTAATTATTAATCTATCATTTTCAGCAGAACTCATTCCACTCTTGGTGATTACCAGTTCTTTTGGGGATAATTGCTCTAATCCATTACTAAGCAATTCATTCAATATTTTGTAACTTGGGGTAAATAATCCAATATTTGCAGGAGTAGCCTCTGCCATACCACATATCGCCTTTACAATTTGTTTGTACATTTCTGGTGATCTTTTCCTGTACAAAGTGGTTAAATCACGAGTAATCAATGTTTTTACATTTCTTTGATCATATGGTGATGGGAAAATATTGGCCAGGTGATCTAATTTATCAATCCCAGTTAACAATGTATATGCCTCTGGATCTCCCAATGTACCAGTGACCGAAACCGATGAGTGTACTCTTGACAATACAGGTAAGATGGAAATTGATGAATCTAGAGAATCTATATTTAAAGTAACAAAATCATCCCTTGAGTTGGGAAATCTCTTCTTCTCGATAGAATGAGCATATCCCTTCTTACCGATGGAGTTATACAACTGGAGGAAGAATTCACCTATCCTCCCAAGAGAGGATCTGGGTTCTTTACTACTTTTTGCCAATCTGAAGCGGATTGTCTCACCGAGATCAATCATACCATCAAAAAATTCTTCCTCTAACTCAATTTCACAATCTAACTCCAGATCCTCTAATAACTTAGCAGGATCAATGGCAACCTCCTCATATATTCTCATATTTTTTGCACGATTGTTTAGATAATTGCTGCAGGTTTCCATGAATTTGATATAATCATCTCTTCTATTGGTATCTGCCTCTCTAATAGCTCTTCCAAAAGAAAATGAGGATATGGAATCTGATGCCACATTTGCAACCATATCTGGGAGATTGTGTGCTTCATCAACCACTATAATGAGATCTTCAAGATCCATATTTATATTTTCAAGGAACCTTGCTCTAATCATTGGATCAAATATGTAAAGATAGGAACAGGCTATCACATCCATCTTAGGCATTAATTTTCTCACTGTTTCTGCAGGACATATCGCAGCAGATTGACATACATCAAAGATGTGATCAGCAGTTGCAGGAATTTTTGTTAATGAACGAATAATTGGATCCATTCTCTTCTCTGATTTCATATTTACAAAGTATTCACATTTATTGGTACTCTTCAACTGTGCACACATCACCTGTACGGCTTT
>DAOUUM010000087.1 GCA_030668165.1 Candidatus Heimdallarchaeota archaeon | reverse complement strand
GGTGACGATTCATTCCAATTAAATAATCACTTTTACCAATCATTACTCTTTGAATATCTTCATTGTTACTGGTAAACATCTGTAAATATGATAATCGTGACTTAGTTATAGGTTGATTTCCAGGACCTGTAATTATAAATCCTTTAAAGCTATCAAAGTTAATCTTAAAATGATGTGGTTTTTCAGTTAATTTTAATTTTCTAAATAAGGTTATTTCCTCTTTATCTTTATCAATTACCAAATTACTATATGTAAGAGCTATCGAAATCCCAGAATAGAATATTAGCATTAATAATAACCAGTGAAATAACTCAGGGAATACCAATTGCCTAAAAGTGATTATATTTTCTGGATCTTGATTTTTTGACAACAATAAAGAATTCAAGAAATGTGATGACCAGAAACCAATGATTACTAAACTTAAACCGATTATTAAATACTTTTTACTAGGATCAGCAATACTTGTTCCTGCTTTCTTACCCATTTCATTTCCAATAAGAGTTGCACCAATAAGTAATGCAGTAAATATCATCAACAAGAAAAATAGAAATATATTCAGTAGCAGAGGTTCTAAAAGAGTATTACTCAATTGATTTTTTAGTCCATCAAAAATATACAGAAAATACAATAATGAAAATATTAATACAGGTAGCAAAAGGTATGGTAGTTTACTAGCATATTGAATTTTTTCCTTTGAAATCAAGTTAATTCTATTTTTAGGGATGGATTTCATTAATTATGGGTTTCAACAAGGGGATATAAAACTAATTATGTCTTATCAATTATTATTTTACTAAGCAAAGTAAATAATGTTATTAATCGGCTAGACCCTCTATATAGTCTAGTGATTGATGTCTGAAGAAAGTATCATAGAGATTCGCATAGTGCCCTCCTGCCTTGAGTAGATCAGAATGATTACCCTCCTCGATAATTTTACCATCCTCCATAACTATGATTCTATCCACCTTTCTAATGGTACTCAGACGATGGGCAATAACAATTGATGTCCTTCCCTCGAGAATAAGGTCAATTGCTTTTTGAACTAGCACTTCTGTTAATGGGTCAATACTAGAGGTTGCCTCATCAAGTATGAGAATTGCTGGATCTCGCATTAATATCCGGGCAAAACTTATTAACTGTTTTTGCCCCTGACTAAGCCGATCTCCTCGCTCTCCAACTTTGGTATCTAAACCTTTCTCCATTCTCTGTACCCATTCTAAGGCATCAATTTTGGATAGGGTCTCAATTACCTTATCCTCATCATCTGCATCTGGAATACCATAAAGTAGATTATCACGGATAGTATCATTGAATAAAAATACCTCCTGACTGATGATTGATAATTTCTTCCTGTAGCTGGGTAAATCGAGTTCCCGGATATCAACACCATCTATAAGAATCTGTCCATCTTGGTATTCATAATACCTGGAAATCAATTTGCCAAGAGTGCTCTTACCAGCGCCGGTATGTCCAACGATTGCAATATTCTCTCCGGGTTTGATATGCAGATTAAAGTTCTCAAGTATCATGGTCTCGTCATTGTATCCAAAGGTGAGATCTTTGAATTCAATCTCTCCCCTGGGTTCTTCAATTTCCTTACTATCCGTCTGAATAACCTTGTTCTCAGCATCTATGAGACTAAATATTCTCTCACTTGCAGATAGACCCTGCTGAAACTGTGACCAGAAGCTTGCGATTGATATCAATGGGAAGAAGAACAGATTTAGACCCTGCAGGAATAAGAACCATTCTCCTACTGTTAGTGATTTGCCTGGCAAAAATGCTACCAGATCGTTTAGATAATGACTAACTGAGAGTATATCCAAGCCTCCAAAGAAGACAATCATCGCAGTACCAATACCTATCAGTATATTCAGGATGGGAAAGATACTGTTGAAGATGGCTCCCCGCTTCCAATTGACCACGTAGCTTGTCTTGTTCATCTCGGCAAATTCATCATATATGGTCTGCTCTGCTCTGAAACTCTTGGCAATATATATCCCGGTGGTGGTCTCCTGTATGAGTGCGTTTACCTTGGCAAGTATCTGTTGGGAACTACGTGATACACGTCTGGCAATCTTTCTGAATGCCAAGGCTGTAAATATTACAAATGGAGCGAATAACATTGTCAAGATTGTGAGTTTGACTGAAGTTGTAAAAAGGAAGTACAAGATGAATATTACAACGAGTACCTGTCCAATCAAACTGGTGGTCAGCGTAATAATTTGACCATAATCATTAGAATCGTTAGTCACTCTACTGGCAACCTTTCCACTTGGGTTCTCTGCAAAGAAACTCATATCTCGTCTTAGTAATGAATCAAATGCCTCAACCCTAAGATCATAAACTGCCCTCTGTACCGTTCTGGCGGTCAATATCTGCTGATATGCGTTAATGGCAAATTGAAATACACCAAATGCCAGAACAATTAGTATGAGATTGGTGATAACTGATTGTTCAACACCATCAACGATGGCGTCTAGTGCATTTGACAGAATTAATGGCACAAGTGTGGCAAAAATAGCAGCGGTAGATATTCCAAGAGACATCCCCATTATGTTCCTTCTGTAGGGCTTGAAATAGCTGATTATCCTTTTGAGAAGTATCTTATCTCCATATTCACGATCATAGTCACTTTTATCAAGTCCATGCATCACGAAGCCCATTAGATCTCCTCCTCATCAAAAATTGAGAATATCTCTTTATATTTAACTGAGACATTCATAAGCTCATCATGAGTACCCTGATCTATAATTTTCCCCTCGTCGAGCAAAATGATCCAGTCAGCCTTGCGTATCTGAGCCACCCTATGTGTGATAATAAATGAGGTTCTACCTCGAAGTACATTACGTATGGCGCGATTGATCTCATCCTCAGTTTGACTATCAATTGCTGATGAGGCATCATCGAGGATAAGAATTCTTGGTTCTCGAATAATTGCCCTTGCGATGGCAATTCTCTGACGTTGACCACCGGATAGGGTCACACCACGTTCACCGATCTCAGTATCATAACCATCAGGTAAATTCTCAATGAATTCATGAGCATGGGCAAGTTTGGCTGCTTCTATTACCTGATCCTTTGAGAGATCTTTTCCAAGAGTGATATTCTCAAGTATTGTTTTTGAGAACAGAAATATGTCCTGTTCAACCACAGAGAATTGCGATCGCAATGAATTGATGGACCAATCTTTGATATCCACGCCATCCACATAGATGGCTCCCTCATCCACATCATAAAGACGGGAAAGAAGTTTAGTAAGGCTGGTCTTTCCAGATCCAGTCATCCCAATCAATGCAATAACCGATCCTTCTTTCGCCGAGAAACTGATATCCTGTAATATTTTAGTCTCACCATTATAACTAAAACTAACATTATCAAATTTAACCTCACCACGGATAATGTCCTGTTTTCCTTCCAGATTCTCATTAATCAGTGATTCACCAGTCAATAACTCGAGAATTCTTTTTGCTGCAGCAACGCCCATGGTCATCACTGTAATGGCAAATATATTGATAAATATTGGAAATCGAAGTAGAAAGAAAAGTAGTATGAATGCCACGAGATCATTAATTCCAATCTCACCATTATTATAGAGGGAGATACTATGTAATATTCCAATGGCTGTGGCAATTCCGAGAAGGAGGACCGGATAATATCTAGCTTGTATGCTACCCAGCCGGGTTTGCGCCTTTCTGAAGGCTTCGATGTTACCTTTGAATATATTCATTTCCTTCGTCTCACGGGCTGAGCCACGTACAACATGCATACCAGTTAAACTCTCATTTAATCTGGAATTTATCATTGATACTGATCGTCTACTATCCATGGCAACTGGTGCTAAATTATCGTTGTACCTACGTAGAACGATAAGGAACACAATTAGAAAGATAATGGGAACAATTAACAGCTTATAACTAATCTGCGAGATGAAGAATAGGGTCATTAAAACGGAGGCAATAGAAGCAAATACCAGATTAAAACCAGGATTCATCATGAAGTTCAATTGTCTGACATCAGTTGCCACTCGGGACATGATATCACCAACTTGTTGACCATCGTGAAAGGTTAGACTTTTACCCAGCAAACTGCTATACAATTCATCCCTAGCATCTCTTTCAAGCCTTTGACCAACTGTTTCAGTTGCTAGGTTTCTTAAAAATACCAATACGCCTATGAGAACCCCATAAATCAATATTAGAGTGCTCTTCTCGGCTAATAAATCAAATGACAATTCATTATCCACAAATAATCCAAATATGTCACCTATGAGCACAGGAATTACATTTGACATGTAGGAACTTGTAAGCTGAAAAAGGACAACCAATAGTAAAAAAAACCAATTCCTCGTGGCATGTGATAATATCCAGCGTTTTGGTCCGGATTTCTTGGTATTGTAATTAATTGGTGGTTGAAACTCGGAATGAATTGTTCCAGTAGCCATACGGGAAATATCTCCATGCCTATTAAAATACTAATTTTGGACTGAGATAATTATTCTCCTAAAATTATAAAATTAACAGTAATTTCTCTGAAAAATTGATTAGTCATCTGTAATCAGATTAAGACTAAATAGAATAACCAGTTAATAATTAGTTATCTTGTTGTGATACCTTTAAAATCAATTCATGGTCTAACTGGGAAAAATTTAGAGAAGCAATTGTTTATGGTTTTCCACCCACTGTTTATATTTTGGATGATTCAGCACCCGTAATGCATACCCACTATCCAATTCACCATCTTTTGCACTTAATGCCTGAATAAGCTCTTTAATCAACAATACCGAGAAATCAGCAAATTCTGTATCCTCATAGTACTTGGCAAAATCAAAATAGTAATCGATTTTCTCGTCAGTCGTGTTTGAAATGATTGTATGAATCAATGCACCCATGGTGATGTATAGCTGATCTGGTCTGGTGGGGTATGCAAATTTACCTCCAGATAATATTACCTCGGGATCCTCAAGCTCATTGCGATGTTTAAGGAAAGCTATGAATTGCTGTGCCACAGCTCTACCAACAGTACCATTTAGCCCCTTGAGATACAGATGAATATCCTTATCCCTTAATGGTTGCAGATTTGATGCAAAAGCCCAGCTTCTTGGAGTGGGAAACACCACATCAGTTGAATGCTGATCAAATTGATGGAGAAGATTGGGTTGATATTTGATAAATGAGATAATGTATGGATCAATATCATTCTTGTACGCCCAGTTATACCATTGATCATTGTCAACTATTATCTCAAGATGGGTGAACCTATTTGCCAGAGCAGTCGGGATTTGATACGTTATTGAACGATCCCCAAGACGATTTCCAGCGGCGATTATCACCCAGTCATCAGGAATCCTGTAACTCCCAATTTTTCTATCCAGTATCAGTTGATAAGCTGCTGCCTGTACTGATGGAGGGGCTGCATTGATCTCATCCAAAAATAATATACCTGACTTATCATCGGCTCTGGGTAGAAACTCTGGAGCAATCCACTCGGTAATATTGTCCTTTTCATTGATTTTTGGCAATCCACGGAGGTCGACTGGATCAAGAGTTGTTAATCGAATATCAATGAATTCTCTATCAGTTCTCTTTGCCAGTTCTCTAACAAGATCTGATTTGCCGATTCCTGGAGCACCCCACAGGAATATGCCCTGATTTCCAGACGAGGACACATTTGTTGCTATGGTTGACAATAGAACAATCGCATCTTCGATGTTAATCTTGGGGATTCCCTGATCAAATTCACTCACATACTAATCAGTAAATTCAAAAATTAAAATAGATCGATTGGGCAATAACATAATTCCATATTTACGATCTAAGAGTGATAAGCAATGAATCCATTGTCCTAATATATTTTTGATTATTTAAGGCATATTCGATTAATAAATGGTGTAGTATCAAATAATTAGTAATTTAAATAGTTAGGGAATTGACAATTTGAATTGTAATCGATCTTAAAAAGAAAGATTGTGTATTTAATTATAGAATTGTGGTATTATGAATAAAGCAGATATTGAAATCGATTATAATGCAGGTTGGCATGATGATATTGAGCCAAAATTCACACTTGAGCCGGGATTGTCCCATAAAGTAATTGAGGAAATCTCCAGAATCAAAAAAGAACCCAAGTGGATGAGGGAATTCAGATTGAGATCACTTGATCTTTTCTTTGAGATGCCAACTCCGCCATGGGTGGATCATCAGGCTCGTGATTTAGATTTTCAGCAGATAAAATATTATACTAGGTATACTGACAAAGAAGAGAAAAGTTGGGATGATATTCCTGATGATATCAAGAATACATTTGACAAACTTGGTATTCCAGAGGCAGAGAGAAAATTCCTTGCAGGAGTAGGTGCTCAGTACGATTCTGAAACGGTTTATCACAAATTACGTGAGGATCTTGAAGATCAAGGAGTTATATTCCTATCCACTGATGAGGCATTGAAAAAGCATGAAGATATATTCCTGGAGTATTTTGGAACCATAATTCCACCAGAAGATAACAAATATGCTGCTCTCAATTCAGCTGCATGGTCGGGTGGATCATTTATCCACGTTCCAAAAAATACAATAGTAGATATCCCATTGCAGGCTTATTTCAGGATTAATACCGAATATGCTGGACAATTTGAGAGGACGCTCATCATTGCCGAACCAGGAGCGAGTATCCATTATATTGAAGGATGTACTGCTCCAACCTTTACCACGGATACACTGCATTCAGCAGTAGTGGAATTAATAGCAATGGAAGGAGCAAAGATCAGGTATTCCACAATTCAAAACTGGTCTGATAATGTCTTCAACCTTGTAACCAAAAGAGGTCATGCTCACAAGAATGCCACGGTTGAGTGGGTTGATGGAAATATCGGATCTAGGTTAACCATGAAGTATCCAGCTATCTATCTCATGGGTGAAGGTGCAAAGGGAGAAGTTTTGAGTATTGCATATGCCAGATCTGGACAACATCAGGATTCTGGTGCAAAAATGATACACATGGCACCCAATACACATTCTAAAATCACCGCTAAGAGTATCTCCAAGGGATCTGGAAAGACAACCTACAGGGGTCTTGTACAGGTTGCACCCCATGCTAAAAATGTGGTGTCAAATGTAATCTGTGATGCATTATTACTTGATGATGAGAGTAAGAATGATACTTTTCCGTATACCGAGATTCACCGAGAGGATGCGACAATGACCCATGAGGCAACTGTTGGTAAGATTTCTCAGGATACACTATTTTATCTCATGTCAAGAGGAATTCCTGAGAATGAAGCACTTGCTTTGATAGTCATGGGATTCTTTGATGAATTTTCTAAAGAGATGCCCATGGAATATGCAGTGGAATTAAACCGGCTGATAGAATTGGAGATGGAAGGCTCAATAGGATAATCATTTAGTCTATAATTAGATCAATTAATCCGATTAATTGAGCGTTCAAAATGATAATCCAAATTTATTAAAAGTCAATTTAAATTATCAAATATTATCAGAAATTGTAAAAAACAGATAAGATATCAAAAATATAACATTTAGTCCTGAACAAATTTTTTGATAAAATAATGTGCTAATTACTTTGATTTGTATTCAAGAACTAAAAAAGATTAACCGCTTAGAAAAAGCTAGGTTCACCCTCATACGTGTGTTTTATTGGCTCTGCATTTTGCATCTCCTCTGCAGACATGATCTCTATTAAATCATACTCATAGGTCCCCATACCCATCTCTTTGGCATAACGCAGGGCAATGTAGGGATCCTTCATCTTACCCAGTACTCTTTGGAAAGGATGAAGATCCTCTTCCATGTTCCAATTGACATGTTTGAAAATGGGGGAGAGCGAATTGGGTATTATGCCTGCTTTTTTGATCAGATCAAGAGAGGCCACATCAACTGCCACGATATCACGGGATCCCAGTATTCCGATATCAGTTACCATAACAGGTTGTGCTATACCCATGCAGTCACACTGTGGTGTTATTTGCAACAGAAAATTGAGGTAGAACTGCTTATCCTTATCAAAAGTATCCATAACTTTCTTTGCTGCAATAGCCAAAATTTCCTGGAAGGAAGAGAAATTTTCCTGTTTTATCTGAAGACTATCAACTCCTTTGTCGGCCTCTATACACTCCATACACTGATTACACATACAGAATGCCACTTTGAGCTCGTGTTCCTCTTCCTTGTATGAAATAGCCTTGTAAGGACAGGCTTCAACCAGTTTCTTTGCATGGTCCGGACTGCATTTATCCTTATCCCAGTAGGGAAGAAATTGCTCAACACCATGGATTTTTTTCCATCTGGATTGAGCCGCATATGCACCCAAGGCGATATTTTTGATGGCACCACCATATCCGTTGCATCCATGACCTTTGGAATGGGTGAGGTCAATAAGTACATCGGCATCATGCATGGCACCAGCCATATCCAGGGTATCGATATTCTTGTAATTTATCTCCTGCTCGTATTTGTAACCATCCTTGATCCCTGCCACTGGAATTATGGGACAACCCACGGTCTCAGATGTATATCCACGATTAACAGCATTGTAGACGCTAGTAGGATTATCTGTGACAAAGGGATACCCACCCTGCTTCTTCACAGCCTCCACTACTTTTCTGACAAAGTATACTGGAACTGTCTGGTAACCATCTCTGAATCCCAGATGCATCTTAACTGCAACCTTATCCTTCTTCTCAATTGTGGAGAAATCCAATTTTTCAATGATTTTATCCAGTTTTGCACCAAGGGCTGATCCAAAATTGTTCTGTCCATGAAAAAGTGATCCAAAATATACTTCTGATTTAGTCATCTTCGTACTGATTGGAGATTAATATAAAAATTATATCGACTGCCCTATTTGAGAATGATCTAAAATTCGAGGTGGGTATTATCCAGTCAATGATTGTCCAACACATTATTTTCAACACAAAACAGGATGTAAAATTAGTGACAATAAATTATTGTCACTAGAGGAGAATGTGAACTAAGTTATTTAATCAGAAAAAGATTAGATAT
>DAOUUM010000160.1 GCA_030668165.1 Candidatus Heimdallarchaeota archaeon | reverse complement strand
GATCTGGCTGTGATTACCAAGGATGGAACAAGAATGCTCACCAAGGATGAGATGAAAGAGGTATTGGGTAACAAGTACCCATTCCCACAGTAGGAGGATTGAGATAAAAAATGTTTAATCCATCAGGAGCTGCAGGATATGATCGAAGCAGCATTATGTACTCTCCCGACGGGAGAATAATCCAGACCGAATATGCCAGAGAGGCAATGAGAAGAGGTAGAATTGCACTCGGATTACGTAGTAATAATGGTGTAGTACTAGCTGGAAAGGTAGATGCAATAGATCTAGACTTTCCAAATCAAAAAATTTCAACCCTAGATGACAATATTTCAGCTATCTTCAGTGGTTATGCTGCAGATGGTAGATTTGTCCTATCCAGAGCTCGAATGGAAGCAGTAGTGCACCAGATGAACTACGATGAACCGATAGATCTTAAGATGTTATCCACTCAGCTTGCAAATCTGATCCATGAATTCACCCAGCACGGGGGGGCCAGACCTTTGGGTATTGGTCTCCTTATTGGGGGTGTTGATGTCCACGATGGTGCAGCAAGATTATACTTCCTGAATCCAGGAGGTAACCTAACTGAAACAAGAGCCAAGGCTATTGGTGAAGGTGATGCGAGGGCTATGAAATTTATCAAGGGTAAGCACGCTGAAAAACCAATTGATAACCTGACCCTTGAGGAATTGGAAATTTTGGCAAGAGAAACCATTCGGGAAGTAACCGAGGGAGATCTTCCAGATGAAGATATTGAAATCTGGAGTAAGTCCATCTAATTATTAGTCAAATAATCTTAATATCATTAAAACTATCAATAACTGACAAAACATTATTATTTCTAAATTTATCAAAATTAGTTTTACCAGTAGTTGTACCTACAAATCTTATTCCTGCTGCATTACATGATTGATAATCAAAAATACTGTCACCCACACCAACCACAAATTCTTTGTCAATTCCAGATTTTAGTGCTCCCTGTAAAAATGGTTCTGGATCCGGTTTGCCTCTTACAACCTCATCACCTGGAACCATCTCGTCGAGTAATTCAACCAGGTTCGCGTTTGATAGTAATCTGTTTACCAATGATCTGTGTGTACTACTAATTACAACCCGCGGGATGCCTATTTCACCCAATCGTTCAAGTAAAGATATCACGCCTGGGAAAATGCGAATTCCATCAGAATTAGGAATAAGAGTGTAGAGATATTCTTCCTTCTGAATCGCAGCATCCCAGATGGAATCACTATCCAAATTGGGGAGATAGTAAGCCAGTATATCCTGAGGGGTTCGTCCCATGAATGCTTCCAATTCATTGGCATTTACTTTTACACTAAAATCACCTAATATTTTCTTAAATGACTCAATATGAAGATCAAGAGTATCAAGTAATGTACCATCAAGATCAAAAAGAATTCCCCGGACGTCAAAATATTTAATTTGATCCCCTGTACAGGTTTGGATTTTTAAATCCATACAGATACAAGTTCCTCTGCTCTATTAAAAGATAGATCTTTTAGGTATTAATTTTGAGAATTAGATTAATTTTAATAGACTTTTAACTTACAATTAGAAGTGTAAAATAGCAAATAGGTTTTTAACACGTTAACATAAGGAGAACTTAACAAAAGGATTCTCGAAAAATGAGATTAATATTATTGCACTCCGATGAATTTAGCTACAAACCACGTAGCAAGGCAATCAAATCAGCAGAAGAGATCGAGAAAAAGGTTGTATCTGTTGAAGAAGCCTTGGTGGTTATGATAGCTGTTGAGAAAAGTGATGAAGAACACTTTGAAAATGCTGCAGATCAGACCATCCAAGAGATCGTTGGTGTAGCGGATGAGATCAAGGCTAACAATGTTGTTGTTTACCCCTGGGTGCATCTCACATCAACTCCTTCGAGACCAGACATTGCAATCAAAGTGATGAAACAGGTCGAGAAAAATTTAAAAGATCTAGGACGTTTTGATGAGGTGAAACGGGCCCCATTTGGGTGGTATAAGGGGTTCACGATTACAGTCAAAGGTCATCCCCTATCCGAACTGAGCAGAGAATTCACTGCAGGTTCAGAGAAAAAGGAGATCAAGGAAGAGAGTGAAGCAATCGCTGCTGAAGAAGAGGCAAAACATGAATTCTTTGTGGTGGAACCTGATGCAGATCCAGTTCTTTACAAGGAATACAATTTCAAACCCAAAACGGATTTCAAAATTTTCTTCAACTACGAGACCCAAAAACGAAGGGCATCGGATAAACCCCCAGCCCATGTTGCTCTTATGCAGAGATTGGAACTGGTTGATTACGAACCTGCTTCGGATGCTGGAAACCTGAGATGGTACCCTTCAGGTTGGTTGATCAAGAGATTGCTAGAGGATCATGTTACCAATACTCACATTGATCATGGAGCACACTGTGTTGAGACCCCAATCATGTATAATTACCTCCATCCAGCTCTGGAAAAATATATGAACAGATTTCCTGCGAGACAGTATGAGATTAGATCAGGATCGGATAAGTATTTCTTAAGATTTGCTGCTTGTTTTGGTCAATTCTTAATTGGGGCTGATGCTCTGATGTCATATAAGCAGATGCCTGTTAAGATGTTCGAGATGACCCATTACTCATTCAGAAGAGAACAAAGGGGTGAACTTGCTGCACTTCGCAGACTAAGAACATTCTCCATGCCAGATCAACATACTCTTGCTGCAAATATTGAGCAGGCTCGTGATGAGTTCAAAAAGCAGTATGAACTCAGTGTTAATATGATGAATGCATTCGAACTGGATTACGAGGCAGTGTTCAGGTTCCAAACTGACTTTTACAATGAGAACAAGGAATGGTTCAATGACATGGTTAAACTAATTGACAAACCTGTTATGCTAGAATTATTTGATAAGAGATATGCTTATTTTGTGTGTAAATTCGAATTCAATGTGGTTGATGGACAAAAGAAGGCAGCTGCACTGTCTACTGTTCAAATTGATGTAGAGAATGCTGAAAGATTTGATATAAATTTCATCAATGACAAGGGTGAAAAGGTTAAACCCTACATTTTGCATGCCTCTCTGTCTGGTGCAATTGAAAGAGTGGTTTACGCTATTCTTGAGAGGGCTCATCTGAAATCATTAAAAGGTATTAAACCCTCATTTCCCTTCTGGCTAGCACCTATCCAGGTTAGGTTATGTCCAATCAGTGATGATCAACACAAATTTACAGATAAGCTAGCAGATAAACTCGAAAAATACAATATCAGAGTTGATATCGATAATCGAAATGAGAGAGTGGGTAAGAAGGTTCGAGATGCTGAAAGAATATGGATACCTTATATTGTTGTGATTGGTGATAATGAGGTTAACTCCAAGGTATTGAAGGCAAGAATGCGTGATGGAACTGAAAAAGAGTTCAATATTGATACTATGGGTAAGGAATTAGCCAAATTTATGGAGGGATATCCAACCAAGAGGTTACCTATGGCCAAATATCTAACATTGAGACCCCAATTCTATTCCAGTAATTAATCAGCCAAAAAACATAAAATAACTCAAAAACACAATAGTTAACAGCAAATTTCTTTTAGATTAGTTGAAAATAAAAAAAATGTAAATGGCATCCTACAGATATTATACCATTGATACTAATTTGTTTATAGCTGGCTTCGGAGATAACCCCAAAACCTATGAGCAATTCAATAAAATACTGAACAAGCAAAGAATAAAAATCGCAATACCAAATTATGTGGATAGGGAGTTGAGAATGTATATGAGGCGTGAGATTGGCCAATATCTGACTGTTGAAAATATAACACCCAAACAATTGGAAAAATTCATGGCATCTGCAAGGAAAAAGGTGAATGTCAAACTACCACAACCACCAGATTGCGCTGTTGCATTATTAGCCGAGAAAAAGGGATATGGGCTCGTCTCCTCAGATATGAGATTGGTCGAAATTGCTCAGCAACTAGGGATTAATGCAATGATGAATTCAGCCTTTCTATTATCGTTATTGCAAGAGGTTAAAGATTCAGAGGATCATGAGTATCTACAAAATCTATATGAAAAATTATTTTCCGATGAAATTTCATATTCAGTTGAATCAAGTCATAGATATGATCCCGTAATCCGGATCCAAAAAATAATGGACTCAGCGATAAGCGTGATAAAAAAACAGGGAGAAATGGTCAAGGAAAAACCATTTGAGATCAACAAGGAATATGATTTTCCTGAATATAATGAATTAATTGAGACTACCAAACAGATAAGAACAGATCTATCTGATTTTCTCAATATGATGGAAATGGGGAATTACAAGGCATTAACCTACGAATTGAAGCATGACAGTCAGAAATTGATTGATTTGTCTTCAGAGGTAAGAATGCTTGGAGTCCCTGAAGAGGATCCTGTTTACCAAGAAACTATAACAACTCTGGCACACCTGTACATATTACAAACTTCCCTTGCAATTGGAGAACACAAATTAGCAGATGCAAAATCCATAAACGACCAATTAACCCTCATAATGCTAGAGAATAAAGAGGTTGAGGAAAGATTGGATATGGAGATCCATCTCCAAAGAATTACCATATTTTTCTTGACTGGACAACTGGATCGATTCAGATTATATTTTTCTCCCGCATTTGTGGACTTGTGTCAGAGAAGAGGAAGAGAGGATATACTTGCCCTATACAGAGTTATGTCCATTATAATTGCAACCTTGTCACTTAACAAAGCGGAACCCAGTGCGCTTGCAAAAGATTTCATGGAGATTGAGTACATAATTCAATTAGGAGTCCAATTCATCTCAGTAGGAAAGGTTAAGGAGGCATGGTTATTACTTGAACAGGCCGTATGGATGTCAATTAATTCCAATATGATGGGCTTATTATTTGCCGTATTTGAGGTGTTATTACCTCTATCCTTCAAAACTGAATATAAATTCTCACCGAGTTTTGAGGAGTTGATGTCAATAGTCAAGAAGAAGTTCAAGGATCTACCCTTTGGTGATTATAAACGAAGGAGCACAAGAAATGAGATTGTTGAAGAAGAATTAATTCGTAAAAGATCAACTAAATTCAAAAAATTACCTTTTGGATTCCAAGGATTTCTTGATGTGATCTCAGCTGACTATGCAGATTTCAAAAATATAGGCAGATCTAGTTTTGTTAGGGTTATAGACTGGCAAACCATGCACTTTATTGGAATTGTGGATCCCACTATGTCCCTAAATGATACACTAACAGTTGGATCTTCAGTTAAAATACTGCAAGGAAATTTTCGTTTGATTAAACCATCATCATCAATAAAGAGTAGTAGAAATGTAGATTTATTATTAATTGCAAAACCTGAGAATCTGAAATTTTTAGTTAGGAGACTACAAGGAGTAGCATTGGCTCAATCCAAAGTATTAGAATACGATTTATGACAGTTTATTGATATTTTTTGTTATATTAATCAATATTGCATCAAAAGATTATTTATGAGAGAGGCTATAAACATAGCTTAAGATACAAGTAGGATACTTGATGAATTGACGAGGGTAAGCGTATTTCAATAAAGACAGTTGTAGCAGTGGGAGTGATAATGGTATTGATAACGTTATCGCCGGTGGGGAGTGATCAAGTAGATCCCGGATACAACTCACATGAAAATGATCTCACGGATCTAGATGCGAATTCAACCAGCTTTGAACCATTATTGGAATTATCATCGGATAGATATGAACTAGGTGACCCTATTCATATATTTCACGGATTAACCAATGATTCCGAGTATGTGGAGGGTTATAATTTCACTTTAATTTTGTTAAAAAACAATACGATTCACTCAACTCTTGTCCAAAATCAAACCACTATTATTCGTAGGGAGACATTTATTATTGAGACCAAACTGGATCTGGATCTTTATCAACCATCTAATTATTCACTATTATTTAATATCAGTATAACTGATACTGAATCATTATTCAAAATTCAAAATTTTGAAATCTATGTTTTATCCGGTGCAAAGGTATCAATTGATGCGCGTGATTATCAGATTAATTCAGTGGTTACCAAGGTTAATTCAGAATTGAATATAACTAAAAAATTAGCCCTGATACTTAGCAATACAGGAGACACCAACGCCTTTGATGTAAAACTCTCCATAAGTATAATAAATGATCCCGTGGGATTACAGCTTGAAACAAATAATATTGAGATTGATGTATTATCCAATCAAACCCAGATGGTGTACAATATCACCGTTACTCCGGACGATTTGGGTGTCGGGATGATACAACTCAATTTGGAGTATAATGATGGATTGGGAACACCAATCAAAAAAGAAAAAATAATTACTATTTCTACCGAACCTACCTTAGACATAAGTTTGGATTTGCCAACACAAATAGTTCGGGGTTCAAGTTATAATTTTTCCATAACAATTCAGAAATTTAATGTTCAATCGTTAACATTCAAGGTTTATATTGTATCTGATTTGATTCAATTCAGTCCATTGGAAATCAATACCATACAAACCCAAGAAACAAGACAATATGATTTTACTGGGACTGCAATAAGTAATGGAACGAGTGAAACTAGATTTATTGTAATATTTTTTGATCCTGATGAAATAGATCAGATTGAGGTTTTTAATAATGTAAGATTTCATAAGATTGTAAATCCAGGTGAGGATATATCAAATATCTCTGCTCAGGAAGTATTGATTATTTTTCTTCTTATTATCAACGGTATAGCCCTAGCATTAATTGTTCTGCTCTTCGTACGGAGGGATCTCAGAAATAATTTATTTAGAAAGATTTTCAATCTGCATTTCATTCCAGATTTCAAATATCCGACAAAATCAATTATTGTCGATGGTTCAAATATTTGCTGGCAAGAGGTATCATCGAAGGGTAAACCCAAGATTAAGAATG
>DAOUUM010000371.1 GCA_030668165.1 Candidatus Heimdallarchaeota archaeon | reverse complement strand
ATGCAATCAAATTTTCCAAAGAAAATATAACTCCAAGGATCAAGATCTGGAGTGAGAGTAGAGATAATATGGTACGTCTATCGATTGAAGATAATGGAATAGGTATTGAAGAACAATATTTTGATAGAATATTCAAGGTATTTGAGAGATTGCATGGTGAAGAGCAATATCCTGGAACTGGAATAGGTCTCGCAATAGTAAAGAAGGGGATTGAAAAAATGAGTGGTAGATTTGGTGTGGAATCAAATGTAGGAGATTTCAGCCGATTCTGGATTGAATTGCCGATAGGAGAGACTCTTGGTTAAATGGTAACAAATATGAGTAATTTGTACAAATATATTAATTATACTAATAATACTTATCCGATTTAATTCTATACATACCACATCTAAGGATTATAATTGTATGAGTTCCGAGTTTTCTGATGGAATAGATCTTAAAGAAGAAAATAAATTACTAAAGAAGAAATTAGAAATCTCGGAGAAAAAAATAATAAAATTAGAATCTGATAGATCAGAGTATGAGCACAAGGAAAGATTAGAAAAGGAAACTGCAATAGATATCACTGAACGCAAAAATATTGAGATGCAATTGAGAGAAAGCGAGGTAACTCAAAGCAATCTATTTGAGAATAGTCCCATTTCTCTTTGGCAAGAGGATTTTTCTGAGGTTAAAAAATACATTGATAATCTTAAAATTGAAAATTTTGATATGTTCAAGGAGTATTTGGAACAAAATCCAGGCGTGATTAGAGAATGTGCAGCATTGGTTAAAATAAATGATGTCAACCAGGCAACTCTTGATCTATACAAAGTGAAAAACAAGGAAGAACTTCTTGAGGGTCTACCTAAATTTAATGAGGAATCTTATAATGCATTTAAGATACTGTTACTTGCAATATATCAGGGAAAAACTCTTGTTGAGTTAAAAAGTTCACAGGTCATCTCTGATGGATCCATCAGAATTATTTCATTGCGGTGGTCAATTGTACCCAGTTTTGAAGAAACTCTTGAAAGAGTACTCATTTCAATGGTGGATATAACTGAGGAGACTGTGGCATTCAAGGAACTAGAAATGAAAGCAAATCAGCAACAAATGGTGGTTGAATTTGGTAAAGTAGCTCTGGATGAACCATCATTGCCTATATTGTATGATTACGGACTGAAAATCATATTTAATGCATTAAATATTGAATTGTGTTATATTGCAGAGATCAAACCAGATAACAAAAGTATACATATGGTTGCTGGATTAGGATGGAATGATGGCTTAGTGGGAGTATATTCACGAAAATTTCACGAAGATTCACAGTCAAAATTTACTCTAAATTCAAATTCCCCAGTGATAGTAAATGATTATGACAAAGAAACTCGATTTCGATTATCATCACTCATTACCACACATAATGTACGAAGTGGTGTTACATTCCGTATTACTATGCATAAACTCGATTATGGGATACTAGGAGTATTTTCTCAACAATTTAGACAGTTTAGTAGCTTTGAGGTGGGTTTTATCGAATCAATAGCCAATATTTTTGCATCTGCTATTGAGAACAATCGAAATATCAAAACTATAAAAGCGGAAGAGGAACACTATCGTGCCCTTATCGATTCATCACCTCTTGGTTTAGCTGTTATTCAGGATGGGCTACACAAAGTTGTTAATCCAGAATTTTTGCGGATGTTTGGTTATGAAAATGCAGATGAATTGGTGGGTAACCCATTTACCATAATTTTAGCTCCCAAGATTGTTGAACACCTTGAAAAAAGAGTTAGTCGACGATCCGAGGGTCATGATGAACCCACTTACTATGAAACAATAGGTATTAGGAAGGATGGTACTGAATTTCCTTTCCATGTGAATGTGAAATTGATCACCTACCAGGGCAAACCCGCATCACTGGGTTATATTGAGGACATCACTGAGAGAAAAATTATAGCAGAGAGACTTGAAAAATCTCGAATTATGTATCAGAATCTATTTGATAATACTCCAATTCCAACATTTTTGGATGATTACTCCGAGGTCAAGGAATCCATCAATAATTTTCAACAAATGGAAAGCAAGGAGTTCAGAACTTATCTTGATGATCATCCGGAGGAAATTTCTAAATTTGCAAGTAAAGTTAAGATAATTAATGTAAACCAGGCTGCGATTGAATTTTTTGGAGCAAAAAATAAAAATGAATTACTAAATAACATTGATAAAATATACAATGAACAAATGCTTGAATATATAAAAAAGGAACTAATATCCATGCATAACAATTTGACCGGTTTTCGTGTAGAAACCAGTACCACAACGCTTTCTGGTAAAAAGGTGGAAATAATAGTTAACTGGTCAGTTGTGATGGGTTATGAACAAAATTACTCCCGAGTAATTGTCTCAATCATTGACTTCACAGCTCAAAAACAGATTGAAGAGGAATTAATGGTCACCCTGAGGGATCTGGACCAAAAGGTCAATGAGCGTACCCTCGAACTTCAAAATACTAACAAAGAGTTATCTGGATTCACTTATTCTGTTACTCACGATTTAAGAGCTCCCTTACGTGCAATGCAGGGATTCACCACAATTCTGGCTGATGATTATATAGAATCCCTAGATGAAGAAGGTATTGATGTAATTAACCGAATTAGAGAGGCTGCCGAAAAAATGGATTCTATGATTGAGGATCTATTGATACACAGTAGATTGAGTCAAAAAGATATCAAACTGACAAATATTAATCTTGAGAAATATTTCCTCAATGCCATTGAGATTAATCAAGTCATCATCAGCAAGAAGAAAATCAAAATTGATCTGGATATTACACATGAAGTAATTGCCAGTGAGACTATAATTGCCCAGATTATAAACAATCTATTCAGTAATGCAATCAAATTCACTGGACCCGGTTCACCACACATAAAAATTTGGAGCAAGAAAATAGAGGATACCGTCAGGTTGTACATAGAAGACAATGGTATAGGGATAAGAGAAGAGTACTTTGGCAAAATATTTAATGTATTTGAGAGACTTCACACTACCGAGTATCATGGAACTGGAATAGGACTTGCGATTGTAAAAAGAGGGATCGAAAAAATGGGTGGAAATGTTGGGGTTGAATCAGTTGTTGGTGAATTCACTAGATTTTGGATTGATTTTCCAAATAAACAATAATACAAGGAATATCTCGAATTGATATTATTTAATTATCAACGTTGAGCTTTATTAAATTTTTCAATATCTCCTCAAGACAATTCAGTTAAAATATATAGCTGTTTATAACATATTTTTATCCGAAATATCATAGGAAAGTAATTAATGATCGTATATTCATAAAATGACGATGGTGCTAATTAATCCTAGTGACCTAATAATTCTTTCTTTGATAAGGTTTGTAGGCTTAATGGTAATTTTGGCATTATATGTTCAATTAAGGCATATTAGATATATTTATGGAATGGCAGGTTGGGCACTGTGGTCCTTATCATCACTAGTTCGACCCATTGATCCGAATAATGTATTGGGAAATTTAATTTCGCAGGTATTAGCTTCATTAGCTACAATCCTCATCATTATAGGTGTAGTTATGTTGTAT
>DAOUUM010000433.1 GCA_030668165.1 Candidatus Heimdallarchaeota archaeon | reverse complement strand
ATTCAAGAGATATTAGAAAATGTGGAAATCACTGAAATATCTAAAGCCATACACACTGATGATTCTTTTCGCCATTGTGTTACTTTTCGCACAGGCTAATTTAGAACTAGCTTTACCAGATTATCTCTCAGATATTGTAGACACTGGAATTCAACAAGGTGGAATAGAAAATGCAGTGCCAATAGCAATCCGTGAAGTAGAATTGGATAGAGTATTTATCTTTATTAACGATGAAAACAAATCATTAGTTCTTGATAATTATGCACTCATAGATGAAAATTCCACGAATTATGATATACATATACAAGATTATCCTGTTCTGGAAAATGAATCTGTATATATTTTGAAGGATAGCCTAAATATGGAAATTGATGAACTCAATGATATATTTAAAGAACCAGTCGTGGTTGTATTTAGCCTGGAACAGATGCTATCAGATCCTGTTAATGCAAGTGTACTATTTGCTATGATGAACATCACTATGCCTTCTGATATTCCATTTGAAGCTATACCAAATTATTTCTTTGCAGTACTTAGCCATTACCCATATGAAGCTCGTATAGCGTTAATGGAATATACTACAGATAGTTTTACTGCAATTGGTGAAACATTAATTGATCAGGTTTCAGTATTGGCAATAAGGGATGAATACGAGCAAATCGGTGTTGATATAGAGAAGATTCAAACTTCATACAATCTAAATGCAGGAGGATTGATGCTCCTGATGACTTTTTTAGCTGTTATCTGTACAATATCAGTCAGTTATCTTGCTGCTAAAACAGCTGCAGGAATGGCTAGAGATATTCGAAGTGATGTTTTCGAGAAAGTGGAAAGTTTTTCAAGTGCTGAGTTTGACAAATTCTCTACTGCTTCGCTTATAACCAGATCCACAAATGACATAACACAAATACAAAATGTTACCTATATGATCGTTAGAATGGTATTCTATGCACCTATTATTGGTGTAGGTGGCATTATCCATGCACTAGCAAAAAACACATCCATGTGGTGGTTAATAGCTGTAGCAGTAGGAGTCCTAATTATCCTGATCTTGATAATTTTGATTATTGCAATACCGAAATTCCAGGCAATTCAGGAAACAACAGATGATATAAACCTCGTGGCTCGTGAAAGCTTATCAGGAATGTTGGTTGTTCGAGCCTTCAACATGCAAAAACATGAAGAGAAGAAGTTTGATGTTGCAAATATAAATCTAACTGCCCTGAGTCTATTCATTAATAGATTGATGGTTATTTTAATGCCATTCATGATGCTTATAATGAACGGTTTAACTATTGCAATTTTATGGGTAGGATCCCACCAAGTCGCGGATGGAGCTATGCAAGTCGGTGACATGATTGCATTCATGCAATATGCTGTGCAGATTGTATTTGCTTTCCTCATGCTAAGTATGATGTTTATTATTCTACCTCGAGCAATAGTTTCTGGAAAACGGATAAATGAGGTATTAAGCACAGAGCCTGTGATTAAAGATCCCAAGGAACCAAAATTATTTCCAGAAAACTTCAAAGGGGAGATAGAATTTCGTGATGTTAGTTTCCGTTATCCTGGAGCAAATATCAGTGCTGTGGAAGAGATGTCCTTTACAGCCAAACCTGGCCAGACTACAGCCTTTATTGGTTCAACGGGTTCAGGAAAATCAACAGTTATGAATTTGATCCTACGTTTCTATGATGTTGCAAAAGGGGCAATTCTCATTGACGGAATTGATATAAGGGATGTGACTCAGCATGACCTTAGGGAAAAAATTGGTTATGTACCTCAGAAGAGTTCTCTATTCTCTGGAACGATTGAAAGTAACATGTTGTTTGCAGATGAAAATGCAACTGAAGAAGATATCAACTCAGCCATAGAGATAGCCCAGGCAGAAGGGTTTGTTTCCTCAAGTGAAGAAGGTATACTAAGTGAGATCTCACAGGGAGGAACAAATATTTCTGGTGGTCAGAAACAGCGTCTTTCAATAGCCAGAGCACTTGTAAAGAGACCACCAATATACATTTTTGATGATTCTGTGTCGGCCTTGGATTTCAAAACTGATGCGGCTTTGAGAAGGGCACTTAAACAAAAGACGGGAGACAGTACAGTTATAATGGTCACACAACGTGTTTCTACTATTAAGAATGCAGAACAAATCATAGTTTTGGATAAAGGAACTATGGTTGGTATTGGTACACATGATGAGCTTATGAAAACATGTCTGATCTATGCTGAGATAGTTTTAAGTCAACTTGAATTGGAGGATTTGTCATGAGTCATGGTCCCGTTTCTTCTGGAAGAAGAAGCTCAAGAAAAGGGTCCATGAGGGGACCAATGAGAGGAATGATGAAAGGAGATAAACCAAAAGATTTCAAAGGTGCTATGAAGAAACTCATCAGTTACCTTGATGAATACAAAACAACCTTAACCATTGCTCTTATTATCGCAATTGCCTCTACTGCCGCAACCATTGTAGGTCCTAAATTGCTCGGAGAGGCCACCACTGAGCTATTTAAGGGGTTAATTGCGGTAGTAAATGGAACCGGTGAAATTGACTTTGATATTATTGCACGGATCTTACTTCTTGTACTGGGATTATACTTAATTTCCGCATTATTTGCCTTTATTCAAGGATGGATTATGGCCAGAGTGGCCACAGATATCTCTTACAGGCTTCGAAGAGATATATCCGTAAAAATTAACAAAATGGAACTAAAGTACTATGATAAAGTTTCACAAGGAGAGGTACTCTCAAGAATCACGAATGATGTTGATACCATAAATCAAACATTAAGTCAAAGTATCACTCAAATTATTACCTCCATAATTACTGTAATTGGTATCCTAGTAATGATGTTTTCAATCAGCTGGATTATGACCTTGGTGGCATTGGTAATAATTCCTCTATCAGGTATCACAGTTGCATTCATAGTAAAGAAAAGTCAGAAACATTTTATGACACAGCAGGCGTATATAGGTCAT
>DAOUUM010000308.1 GCA_030668165.1 Candidatus Heimdallarchaeota archaeon | reverse complement strand
TAATCAAAAAAAATTAAATAATTTTTTTATGGTTCCCATCGCTGGAATACCTTCTTGTTTTAATTGGGATTTGGCAATTTCATCTGCAAACCGAACACTTTCTTCTATTGATAATTTGCCGAGAGCGATCGACAACACAGCTAGAAATATATCCCCGCTTCCCGTGTCATCAACAACTTCAGAATCTGGAATATATTCAATGGACACGATTTCTTTTCTTCCTTCTGTGTATATTTCAATATCTCTACCACTGTTAGTTACTATCAATAATGAAGAGTAGGGATTCACCATTGTGACGTTAGTTAATTCTGATTTTGAGGCTTTAATTACACTGAATGTTTGTAGAGCCCAGTTAAAATCATTTTCGGCTAATGAATGATAAACCTCTCCCGATGAATTAAATTTTCGCACCAATCCC
Source organism: Candidatus Heimdallarchaeota archaeon (assembly GCA_030668165.1). Taxonomy (GTDB): domain Archaea; phylum Asgardarchaeota; class Heimdallarchaeia; order Heimdallarchaeales; family Kariarchaeaceae; genus JAJRQD01. Next base: position 3,794 of record DAOUUM010000308.1, on the reverse strand, counting down.
TGAATATCAAATAAATTCAAATTTGATCTCTCACATATCAATTCCATATCAAGTTTTGAGATTTCATCAGCTATAGGTGCAATAATAATGGCCTGGTAGCTATCTTTCAGAATATGAGAAAAATTATTGTATTCCATCTGATTCGCTATGCTCATTATTATCAATTTTCTGGTATCAGAATGGGTAGATACCTCGTTTTGATCAATTTCTTCAAATCTATAGCAGGTCGATCTAGTTGAAGGTATGTGATATAAAGACAGATTGTCATGTTCCGGAAAATCATAATCTGCTGCAGCAGATGTGATCACATGACAATTGATCCCAGAGGCAAGAACAACTGGAAGTTGATACAGAGGAGGACCCCCTCTTAAGATCTTTTCATTTCTATAATCTAGCGATACATGACCTAGAATTAATATTTCAGATAACATTGTAAAACCTAAAATTGAATTTCTTGGTCCATTGATTCTTCATCTGCAATTCTAATGGAATAATCATTTAAATCAATTGACCTGGTTTCGGCCCTTGTGATGAATCCACTGGACAGAATTCTTGTGTTAATAACCTGAGCCTCTCCTCTTGTCTTAGGATAGAATCTTAACATTCCACCTGTTTTCATGAATGTTGGCCAAATCTGTTTTATTTCTCTCTGATCCAAAGCACGACTAGGAGTTGCAGTGATCTCGTATCTGTAGGAGAGTGACCCTAATAATTCCTTTATACTTAACATCTTGTGCAATGAACCCCCACTTTTGAGAATCAACACGTTATCACATAAACGATCAATAACTGTGCTATCGTGATCAATTATCATCATTGTTTTGTGATTCAGTTGATTCTCTAAATAATTAATTACCTGCTCTCTGCGGTTTACATCCAACCCCAGAGTAACCTCATCCAATAATAATATTTCAACATCTTTCATCAGGCCAATTGCGAGTCGAGTTATTGCTTTCTGCCCTTCCGAGAAGGTCTCTGACCTTTCATCGATGATTTGCATCATATTCATGGCCTCCAATAAGCTATAAGCCGCCTCCGGATCAGCATCCTGTACTTTTGCAAAGAAATCAAGATTTTCCTTTAGAGTTAATTTTCTTTGAAAATCTAATCCAGGAGATATAAATGAGATCTGATCTCTAATCTCTGCTGCATCCCTAACGAGATCCCAACCCATAATAGTGGTTTTACCTGCATCAGGTAAAAATAGAGTGGATAGAACTTTTAGCAATGTTGTCTTTCCAGAACCGTTAGCCCCAGTTATCGCCACTGAGGTTCCACGAGGGACATCAAAAGTTAAATCATCCAACACAACATGACCCTTTCGATTACCCGGAGTTCGGAATATTTTTTTAAGTCCAGTTACTTCAATTGCATTGTTTCTTACCATTATTATCACCTAGTAGAATTCAATAGTTCCCATTCGACGGGCCATTGTAGTCAATCTTCCAACCAGAAATAAACACACTACAAAAAATATGCCGACAATCAAAAACATTTTTTGGACCATGGGATCATTGAATAGAAAATTAGTCGTGGTGGTACCAAATATTGAATCAAAGGAGCTGTACTGTATTTCGTCTTTTGAAACACAGGTTGCGCAATTAACAGCATCTATGGAATCAACAGTAAATAGCCATCGCAGGGATTCCAATGTGTATGCAGGAGGGAACCAAATGAGGTAGTTAGATAGGGGTTTAGGTAAGGATAAGCTATTGTCAAAACTGATCAAGGGAACAAAAGCACCCCCAATGAACCTCACAATGTATATTGCCACTCTATTGAATACTATCGTTTTCTTAAAAATCAGTGCTATTGATGTTAGCAACAGTGTAAACCCTAGAATAAACAACCATGAGATAAAAAATACAACTAAGGATGCCAGAAATAAACCAAATGTGGATGGTGTGACACCTTTGATAATGAGAGGTGGTATCACGATCACTACCATAATCAGGAGCCACTTAACAGTTGCAGCTAAGTATCTTCCCAAAATAATTGCTATTGGACTTACTGAATTTGTAATTAGAAAGCCCATTGTTCCAAGTTGATTTTCTTCCGATATTGCGGTGACAGTGCTCTCCATAACACCTGATATCACTGTGAAGAAACCGGTTGCAACTATGAAAAATGTGACCATAGAATAGGGTACACCGGTTGTTTCGGCAGTTTCCTGCCAAGCAGCCCCTAATAAGACAAAAACCGCAACATTAACCGCGGTCCAGGTCATCTCCACAGCTATGTTAAATTTGTAACGAAAATCAACTATTAAGCTCCGTTTAGTCACCGATGTTAATATCCTAAAAGAATGTATTATTCTTTTTAGAGACGGGAACTTAATATGGATTTCCATGTGATTTTTTGTGATATCTTCATTAAAAAACCTTTATTCTGCATAATAAAAAATAGAATGAGTATAAGGCCGAATTATTCAATCTTTGGATGACCTCTTTCTATCTGATTTCTTTCTCTTTCTTTCTAGATGCCTAGGCTTTCGTTCTCTTTTTGTTGGTTTTGAAAATCCAGATTTAGGTTGTTTGATCTCTACTTTACCTCTGCTTCTTTTCCTTATGGTAAAATTAGTCTGTGGTGCTTCGATATTCAATGCAAAAGCATTGCTATTTTTCATTACCTCATCTTCTTTCATTGCATTTGCAAGTTTTGATATTGATTGTGCAGCATGAATTATCTCATCTAACCAGTTTATCAAATCACCCTGATAAATTAGTAAGTCATAGGTTCTGCTCAACTCTCCTGAAATTTGACTGGGACCCATCCCCTCCATTCTTAGTTCCAAAACAAGCTTTGATAGTTTCTCAACCGGGTGCTCACAGAATGGATTTGATTTGCAATTACAATCGAAAAACAAGGAAAGCCATTCTTTGATCCTTGTAGTCAGGTAATTGGTCATTTTCCCCTTCATTGATGAAGAACTGGTGATGATATCAAGAACACCATCAGATAAGAATCGGGAACTGATTGGATGTTTCAGTGCTTGCTCCATCTGCCCTTGAATCTTGGAGGTGAGATAGATGCTCTCCAGTGGAGCAATTTCAATGGCAATGTCCTCTACACTAGCATGCTGTGTTTTACGAGCGATCTCATAACCGAATGATGGTTCAAGAAATGATTCGGAAATGGCTCTTCCCAATCCAGTTATGAAGAATTTTTCATCTTTGAGAACAATTAAGCCCTTGGTATTCAAATGCTTAAGGATAACCGATAATCTGTCAGTTCTGAAATATAGCAACTTATAATATTTTTGAACTGCACTTTCACTTAAGGGATATATGGCAGAAATGTATGCTAGAACTTGATCTGCTTCTTGTTCCAATGAAACATCGCCCTCAACATCTTCAATATCACCTGTTAAAATATCAAATGCAACCTGTTCCTCACTCTTACTCTGTGCAGAATAAATTTTTGCCCCTGGAGAGGCAATCATTATCGATTTACCCTTGTCATGGAAACCATATCTTCCAGCCCTCCCGGACATCTGATGATATTCTGCAATTGTTATCCATCTGGCACCCATACCAGGTCTTTCAAATATCACCTGTGAAACCGGAAAGTCAGCACCCGCACCTAATGCGGCCGTGGTGGATAGAACATCTAATTCCCCCTTTTCAAATTTTTCTTCAATTTTTTTCCTTGAGAAATATGGCATTCCAGCATGGTAGTATGCGCTACGAATACCATCTGTTTTTAGCATGGAGGCAATTTCCTGAACTCGTCTTCTGGAATTAGTGAAAACCAGACTTTGTCCACGATGATGTGAACTTGATATTACTTTGGAT
>DAOUUM010000327.1 GCA_030668165.1 Candidatus Heimdallarchaeota archaeon | reverse complement strand
TGACACTCCTTAGCTAAGTTATTCGTAATGGATTAGTAATTCGTTAACCAGCAAAAGAATATCTTTCTCAGGATCTCCTATCATGGGGCTCTCCTTAACTTCTGATGTAGATCTACAGTGTTTGTGATTAGGCTTTGTTCTAACTTCCCAAATGTTATCATAATTATCAAATCTTACCCAATCATTTTTTGTGTTTGAGAATATAATTTGATAGGAATACTCGTTGAAGTCATTATAGCGAATATATGTCATAATATTATTGAAGAGGTATATTTTCAATCTTGGGAGGATAGAATGCATTTCAAGAGAAAGTATTTTTGATCCTAAATGGCTAATTAATATATTTTTGGCTATTTCAATTTTCCTTTTTGCTGAAATCTAAACCACCTTAGATAGACCCTAATAACTGATTTAGAGTTTCTTCTTCAACTATGAGTTGTCGGAGATCTATTGCATCATTTTCTGCATTTATATGATGACCATTCCTCGCATTCTCTAAAAATTGTTCATTAGAAACCTCATTCCACCTATTGAGTATATCTTCTATCATATTTTGAATATCTCTCAATTTATATCTGATTAAATCCATTGCAGTTTCTTTTTCCAATTCAGTGGTCATATTACCAATATTATCTCGATAATTCCTATAAAGTTGTTCGTAATCACATATAGGTTTGGGAGGTAAATCTAGATTAATGGATGGTATTGCTAAATTAGTATGGGGTATAACAATAGTGAAATTAGGCCACCTATCGATGTTACTAAGAAGTTGACAAGATCGTATTCTACGATAAGAAAATAATTATCTCGAAAGCCTCTAAATCGGGGTTAATTTTGAATATACAATATACGTTTAAGTTGACATTTTATCAGTTTCAAGCAGGTCTCCATATATTTTAGATGATGGTCTCAAGAGATCCACCTATTAGTAGAAAGACAATTAATAATATAGCTGGAATAAGTAGGTTATCAAATCCCTTGGGTGATAGTAATTCAATCACCGTTCCCAGTATCGCAGCAATTATAGCCACCACAGCAGCAAATTGAATTGCATATCCCATTAAAATTATAAAAATCATCACACTGAGGAAGCTCGCAATAACCATGGCACTGGTGCCCAGTATTGATTTTGTTGTTCCACCATTACCATTAAAAAATCCCCTCTTTGCATATGAACCAAAAACTGCAGCAAACCCATCCCCATAGACTACAGGGAGGAAAGTGGCTGCGATCAACCAGGGAGTGGGAAAACCAAACCAGACCACAAATGTCAATGAGATTGCATAGTAAACTGTTCCGAGGGCATGACCTGCCTCAAATGATTTCAATCTCATTTTCTTAACTGGTGATTTGGGTGATAGCAGAAAATCCACAAAGATAAAAAATGCGGGAATGGCTGTGATTATATATCGATTAGTAAACATGGGAACAATAATTATAATATTCCCAACAGATATATGGATGAATTTTCTTGCATTACTCTTTGACATTATCCCCTTATGTGCCATGAACTCGCCGGATATCAACAGAATGAGCACCGTAAATATTATTAGAATAGCACCGAGAATATTTACATCCACAATTTCTAAAAATCAATTATAAATTATAAACCTTTTTCCCTAGTATGAATATTCTATGTAGCTAAATATGAGGATTTCTTGAAAAATCTAATGATCACACAAGTAGGATATAAAATAGAAGTGCAAATAAACCACCAATGGTAGTGCCCATGAAATTATTCATATCATTGTTGATCCACTTTATCCCCTTGTGATGGGTGGTATCCTTCTCACAATGCTGTTTGCTCTCAACTATTTTCCCACATTCTACACATTTGTTCATTCTCTGAAGGGTGCCACCAATGATAGAATCGGCAAACATACCCACTAATCCGGCTACAGAGATAATCACAATAAAGATAGGTGTGATCTCAGAATTCAAGAGATAATTATCAAATAAGCTGAATAGGTATATGATGGAGGTTAAAATCAATCCGAAGATGAATCCGCCCATAGTACCATAAAATGATATCACGCCAGGTTCTCCCTTCTCAGCTTTTTTCCATGGTTTATATGCTATGACTGGTTTCCCTTTCATTGTAATTCCAATCTCAGTGCTCATTGTATCCACCAGTGCTGCAGTCAGTATTCCTGAGAAGAAGTAGATATAAATTGGATCCGGATTGATCACATAAAGCAAGGTCAATATTGCACCCAGTCCAGATTTGGCACCAGCCTGCAACATATCCCTACGTGATCCTCCCTTCTCAAATTCATCTTGGATGTCTTTTTGTCTCTTGGCGATAACTTTGGTGGCTACTGATCCGAGGAAGAAGAAGAGAAATAGTTGCATTCCAAAAACCCAAGATCCCAGTCCAAAAATGAATAGACCAATGAAGAAGCCTGTGAATGCTCCATCCAGAGTCAATGATTTTGCCTTGTATCCTAGTACTGCAATTACAAATCCCAATACCAATCCAATGAAAAATATCACAGGATCAACGTTCAAACTTGCATTTTCAAGAGTATCTCCGAGAAGGGTGAATAGGATGAGTAAGATCAATGGAATTAAGATATTATCCAATCCTTTGGGTGATAGCAACTCAATAGTCACGCCAATTAGTGCTGCAATCAGACTCACCAGAATTGCAAATCTTATATCTTCGCCCATCGCAAAGACAAATATCATCACACTCAACCATGATGCAATGGCCATGGATGAAGTACCAAGAAAGGTCTTGTTACCACCAATTATCTTGAAATGACCGGATTTGGCATATGATCCTGCAACTGCTGCAAAACCATCACCATATACCAAGGGCAAAAATGAAGCAGCAATTATCCATGGATGCTCGAAGCCGAAATAGGTGACTATGGTAAGAGATACTGCATAGTATACGGTACCCAAACTATGTCCAGAAGCCGCATCCAGTGATTTTAATCGCATCTTCTTGATTGGTGAGAGTGGACTCATGATAAAATTTCCCCCAATGAATATACCTGGAACTAATGTTGCGATCCATTGATTGGTGAACATAGGAATGAAGATTACAATGTTACCTACACTGATATGAACTAGTTTTCTTGCACTACCCTTTGTCATGACCTTTTTATGAGTTAGTAATTCTGCTGTGACAAGCATAACCAGTACATAACTGATTATCAATATCGCACCTAGAATATTTACATCCATAAATCAACAAATTGAAACTACATTATAAGTATTCTTCTCAGCTGTTTGAAGAGATGATTTTTGTTAACTATTCTTAGAACACCTTAATGATTAGACAAAAATCAAGATAATTAGCCATTATCTCTCAAATTTTGTAATTCTCTCAGCACTGTTGGTTCCGACAATATAATCATCTTCAATTCCAACACCTGTATTCTTGAATATAAATTTGGGTTCGATGGCAACTATCTGACCCTCCTTGAGGTCATTTGTGTATCCTGGGGTGATAATGGGATATTCGTCCAGTTCCAGTCCAATTCCATGTCCAATGAATGAAACCTTGTCATCCTTGATACCCATGAAATTATTGATCAGTCCAAGTTCATCAACAAGTTCATTTAGTTCCTTGTAGATCTTGGATGGTTTATTACCAGCCACAAGTAAATTTTCAACCCTGTCATGCACTTGCAGGGCGACATCATATGCATCTATCATCTTCATGTCAGGAACTCCCAGAAAGAATGTCCTCGTTTCATCCGCGATATAACCCTCAATTGAGCCAGTAGTATCAATCATTACCACATCATTTTCCTTGAATTTTCGATTGGAGGGACCATTTTGATGTATTCTGGCAATACCAACACCACTAACAGGTCCAAAACGGGTGTTTAAGGTACTTGTATTTGATCCAGACATCACCACGGCGTTTGTAGTCATATTGTGATTAAAAGCTCTTATCTGTAAAAATCCCGGATGCCCATTGTTTCTCAGAAAATACTCTAGTTTTGTTGAAAGTTCAATTTCAGACATTCCCGGTTCAATAATATCACGTGCTAATTCAAATGAATCATCGGTCTG
>DAOUUM010000468.1 GCA_030668165.1 Candidatus Heimdallarchaeota archaeon | reverse complement strand
TGCGTGTTCAGCTGTGAAATATGTGTTACCATGACCATTTGCAAGGATAATGGGATCCTCCCTTTCTTTATTCAATTCTCTGAACATTTCGACCAGATGTTGCACCCCCACTCCAGGATTGATGAATAATTTCAGTCTTTCAGATTTCTCCAACATCTCTTGTTTTGGTCTCCAACCAATTATTATATCTGCATCCACTGCATATTTATCCAAGTTTTCTAGTTCATCATCTTCCAGAAAGATCAAGTTAATGTTATCAAATTCACCAAGATGTGAACTCAAATAATCCTGTAATTCCTCTTTAACCTTCCATATGAATAATACCTTAATTTGGATCAATCTAGTTAAAGTACAGATATTGTGTTTCTAAATCTAATGCTTGGAAATTAATTATCTATACAAATAATCTCCATTATTATCTAAAATAGGGTGTCAAATTCTTCTTCATCGACATTTCGTTTGAATTCCTGGGTTTTCTCAAAAACATCAGGTTCTTCCCGGTCCTCGATCTCAATATTATAGCTGTACTCCTCGGTTGGGAATTTGCCCTGAATCACTTCCTCAGAATAGGCCTTAACGGCTTTGGTTACGAATTCTTTGATATTGAAGTATCTTTTGACAAACTTGGGTGCAAAATCACTGAATCCCAGCATATCATAGGTTACCAGTACTTGTCCATCACAATTTACGCCAGCTCCAATACCAATTGTCGGTATTTCAATACTTTCCGTTACCCTTCTGGCCGCTTCTGGAGGAATCCCTTCCAGTACAATAGAAAATGCCCCAGCTTTTTCTAGACTTCTTGCATCCGCGATAATTTGTTTCACTCCATATTCTGATTTGGCCTGTACCTTATAACCTCCAAATTTATTTACGGATTGTGGGGTTAGGCCAAGATGACCCATCACAGGAATCCCTGCATTCACTATTGATCTTACTTGGGCAGATACCTCACGGCCTCCTTCCAATTTTACAGCGGAGGCTTTTCCTTCCTTAATTAATCTACCTGCATTTTTCACAGCATCCACAGCTGATACCTGAAACGACATGAATGGCATATCTGCAATTACCAGGGCCCGTTTGACTCCCCTTGCTACCAAACGAGTATGATATATCATCTGATCAACTGTGACTGATAAAGTATCAGGATTCCCTTGTATTACCATCCCGAGTGAATCACCGACAAGAAGAATATCTATTCCTGCCTCATCAAGTAATTTTGCTATTGGATAATCATATGCTGTAAGCATGGTCAGTTTTTTACCTTCTTTCTTGGCCTCGATACAGTATGGTACAGTTACTTGTGTCATTAAGATTTTAATAATTCTCCTCATTTTAAAATATCCATGTATGGGAACTTAATTAATGGGTAATTTTACTCAATCATTTTTATCAGAAAATTCATTGTATAAATAAATAATAAGTAAATAAAAAATACAAACCAATCTAAAATATTAACAAAATACAATTTTATTAATATGAAGTTTTACACCGCCAATATGGACAAAATTGTCGAATGTGTACCCAATTTTTCAACAGCTGATTGGAAAGTTATCAGTGCAATCACCAGTGTGATCAAATCAACACCTGGAGTAAAATTGCTCAATGTAGAGCCTGATGTGGATTATAATCGGACTGTCGTTACTTTTGTGGGATCCCCTGAAACTGTGGGAGTTGCCGCAATTGCTGCCATTGGAAAAGCGTCTGAAATTATTGATATGACCAAACACAAGGGCGAGCATCCAAGACTGGGGGCCACAGATGTATGCCCCTTCATTCCGGTAAAGGGAGTCTCTGTTGAGGAGTGCATCACCATAGCAAATGAGGTGGCAAAACAGGTTGCTGAGAAATTTAAAGTCCCCACCTACCTCTATGAGAGAGCTGCCACCAGCGAATCTCGAGTAAAGATGTCCAATATCAGAAAAGGACAGTATGAGGGATTTGCGGAGAAGATCAAGCTACCTGAATGGAAGCCAGATTATGGTGAGGCTGTGTTCAACAAGAAATCTGGTGCAACTGTTATTGGTGTCAGGGATTTTCTGGTTGCGTATAACATCAACATTGAGAGTCCAGATGTCTCGATTGCACGAGAAATTGGTGGTCTGATAAGAGAATCAGGCAGATTGGTAGAAAAAGATGGTGAGAAGATAAGAATTCCAGGATCACTCAAATCCGTTCAGGGAATGGGATTCACCTTGGAGAGAGGCGATCGCAAACTCACCCAGGTATCCACCAATGTGCTCAACTTTAGAGAGCATACCCCTCCACACATTGTATTTGAGGAGGTCAAGCGACTGGCTGAGGAGAGAGGATCGACCGTTACCGGATCCGAAATTGTCGGTCTCATCCCAATCGCTGCCATGTTACTTGCAGGAAAGTATTATAATCCGGATGAAGAGGATAGAATTAAACTTGTGCAGATAGCTCTTGAAAAACTTGGATTGAGTGATCTGGACCATTTTGATCCTTACAAAAAAGTGATCGAGTTGATGATTGAATCAGAATCGCTGGTTGATTTGCCAGTAGATATGTTCATAGACGATTTGGCATCAGACAAACCTGCACCTGGTGGAGGTTCAGTTTCTGCTTTGGGTGGATCCCTTGCTGCAGCTCTGACCACCATGGTTTGTAATCTAACAATTGGCAAAGAAAAATATGCAGAGGTTGAGGAAAGTATGGAT
>DAOUUM010000325.1 GCA_030668165.1 Candidatus Heimdallarchaeota archaeon | reverse complement strand
GAAATATATTACAAAAATTATATCGACCACAGCATTGGTGATTAGATAATCAGTGGATCCAATGAAATTTTTGAATATTATTATTAATAAAATCCCAAATAAAATATAGCCAAGATATCCATAATTAGAAATTCTCTGTTTCCAATCCTTGATGATCTCAATTTCATCATCTATAGTTAGAAAATTAAATAATATTGTTGATGCTTCTCTAATATTTTGATCGTTATTTTGCATCCCCTTTTTCAATAAAATAATCCAATCTTTTTTGAGTATTGATGTTTCAATAACTATCTCTTTTGCACTCACTATCATACTAGCAATTAATTGATTGCCCATCCATTTTTCATAATCTGAATAACTGTCCTCAGGAATAATTATACTTGAATGCCCATCTATGACCTTGGAAGAATCATCAACTATGTACAGATGATCATTCGAGACAACCAAATTTTCAATATATGGTAGTAAGAAAGAGTCAAGGGCAATATTAATTGCATTACCACTTAAGCTTAACCTATTCAGATTTCCGAGATTGCCAACACGCTCGTGTAACCCTTCCACAGTATTATACCATACATTTGACTTTTCCAGATTAAGAGGATCGCCAAAATTTTTGGGTAACTGGATTAGTTTATTATTATCTAAATTCAACACTTTCAATTTATACATATTGATAATACTGTCTGGTAGCCTTGTCAGTTCATTTCCCTTCAAATCCACTTCCCATAGTCCAACCATACTCCCAAAATTCTCAGGTAACTGTTGAAGTTGATTTTCCTTTAAATCCAACCATGTCAAATCGACCAAATTGCAAAAACTCTCCGGTAGATGTGTCAGTTGATTATGTGATAAATAGAACTCTTTCAAATTGTCCAGATTTCCAATGCTCTTGGGTAATTGAGTCAGTTGATTCTTATCTATTTCCAGCTTTGTAAGATTGATCAGATCACCAATACAATCAGGTAGCTGGTTCAGTTGGTTATTTACTGATCTTAACCGTTTCAAATTAACTAGATTACAAATACTATCAGGTAATTGAGTTAGTTTATTATTGGAAAAATCCAACAATTCCAGATTAACCAGTTTATCAATACTGTCTGGAATACGTGTTAATTTATTACTCCATATATCGAAATTGGTCAAATCGACCAGTTTACCTATATTCTTGGATAGTTCAACTAGTTGATTTTTTTCTAATTCTAACACCCTCAAATTAACAAGATTACCTATATTATCCGGCAAGGTTGTCAGGGCATTACCCTTTAAATCCAACCTCCGCATTTTAACTAGCTTGTAAAAACTATCAGGTAGTTGGGATAATCGATTATCATCCAATTCCAAATCTTTCAGATTTATAAGATTACCAATTGTCTCAGGTAGCTGTCTAAGTTTATTTTCCTTTAAATCCAACGCACCTAGATTTACCAGATCACCAATACTGTCTGGTAGATGGTCCAATTGATTTCTTGATAAATTCAACTCAGTTAATTTATCATCCACAAAAGTTGTATTCTTATTATAATCAAATTTCCTAATCCCAAGTTCCTTAATCAATGATTCTAGAATCTTTTTATCAGATCCACCCATCCAAGTCCCTTCCGAACACGTATTATATCAATTTATTGAGGAAATGGTCCACTTTTAGCAAGATACTTTCTGCATTATTTTGTCAAACTCTAATCGGAAAATAGTACAACATGACTGCACTTGACATAGGTTTAGTAATTGGTCAATCTTATAAGGAATAAGAACTAATTAACTTAAATTTATTTTGCTGGGACTTCTTCGACACCATCTAATCTCTGGGATTTTTCAAGTTGATACTTCTCCAATTGATCACCGAATAATAAACAGGCCACTGTGTGACCTGGTTCAGCCTCAATAAGATATGGTTTGATCTCTGAACATTCAGGCATGGCCTTGGAACATCGTGGATGGAACCTACAACCCGTGGGAGGTGTGATTAGATTCGGAATGGTTCCAGGAATTGTAGCCAGCTCATCTGTACGGGTGGATGTGATCGATGGAATAGCTCCGAGCAGTCCTATCGTATAGGGATGCTTACTTTTCTTGAAAATGTTAAGCACACTTGATGACTCAACAATATTACCAGCATACATGATAGCTACTCTATCACATGTTGCTGCAATAACTCCAATATCGTGAGTGATAAGAATAATTGACATCTGGAATTTATCTTTTAGTGATGTCATAAGATCGAGCACCTGGGCTTGAATGGTTACATCAAGTGCGGTTGTGGGTTCGTCTGCAATCAATAGATCAGGATTACAGGACAGAGCCATTGCAATCATCACACGCTGTCTCATACCACCTGAGAATTGCCATGGATAGTCACCTAAACGTTTACCAGCATCTGGAATACCTACTAACTCAAGTAGAGTCTGTGTCTTTTCTTGTGCCTCAAAATCATCAACTTGTTGATGTAATCGGATGGCTTCACTGATTTGTTCACCAATGGAAAGTACAGGGTTCAGAGATGTCATTGGATCCTGAAAGATAACGGCTATCTGATTTCCACGAATTGCTCTGAGATCGGATTCGGACATATTTACAAGAGATTCTCCTCTCCATGTGATATCACCCCCGACTATTTTACCTGGAGGTTGGGGTACTAGTCCTAGAATTGACATGGCAGTTACTGTCTTACCCGATCCGGATTCACCCACTATTCCAAGTACTTCTCCTTCAAATACTTTTAGTGTGATCCCATCTACAGCTTTCACAACTCCATCTTCTGTGTAAAAATAGGTCTTCAGTCCGTCGATTGTTAGAATAGGTTCTTTTTCAGTTTTAGACATTATTTTTCCTCTTTCTTATTCCTTCTATATCGAGTTTTCATTTGAATGAATTTAAATGAATTGATATTTTATAGTTATTGTGAACATTTTTATTTATGATTAGAACGTATCTGTGGCTTTTATTGAATTATATTAACATTGTCAATATTAATCCAATTTATTTTAAAAATCGCATTTGCTAGTGATTATTTTTTCACAAAATCGATTGAAAATAATTACTTCATGATTCCGGTACCAAAACTAAGTCTCTGTTTTGGTGAGATCATAAATATGATAATATCTGTTGCAGCCAAGACAAACGAGTTTATCACGGTGTAAATCACTGTCCCAGCAATCAGGGTTGGCCAATCAAAGAATAGTGATGCATTGACCATTAGTACTCCACCACCAGGGATACCAAATACAATCTCAAGAGCAGCAACCCCAGAAAATGCGATTGGAAAGGTCACTGCTATGGTAACGAGAAAATATGGTAAAGCATTCCGTAGGGCATGTTTCATCAAGACTTTGCGTTCTCCAAGTCCTTTTGCCCTTGCTGTCCGTATATAGTTCTCACCCAGGATCTGAATAAAATGGGCACGTACAAATCTGAACTGAAATCCTGTGTAGATCAGTATGGTTGTAATAATAGGTACAATTTCGAATTTCATCAGTGTTATAAAATCATCAGGGGGATGGATTGGGAATGGAGCCAAGTCAAATGGTATGGTCATTAGGATAAACCAAATTCCTAACAAAAATGGAGGAATACTGTAAGTAATTGTACTACCCACTCGGACAGTATTATCATATTTTGAACCCCTATATTTTGCAGCAAGTATACCAAGTATTAATGCAAGTGGAGTGTAGATCATGAATGCAATTCCAAATGTCAAGAATGAGAATTTCATTGCCTCCGCGAATAAATCCTCTGTCGGAGTCCCAGACATCCATGAATTACCTAGCGTTTGATCCTCGAATAGACGAGTGAAGAAATTAAAAAATTGTTGATATACCGGCACGTCTATTCCCAGTTCATGCTCTAAACGAGCCAGTTCTAGATCTCGTTCCTCAGGAGTTCCACTAAATCCGAAAATGAATAAAATAGTGGGATTGAAGGGCATCATTGCGATCAATCCAAAAACCAGGGCTACAGCACCAATTATCTGTAGTATCAGAGCAAAAAGTCGATGTATCAAAAATAATCCAATATTCATTATTTCACCTAAATTCCGTGTTCAATACGCTCGGCAAAGGGAACGGCCTGAAT
>DAOUUM010000257.1 GCA_030668165.1 Candidatus Heimdallarchaeota archaeon | reverse complement strand
TGTGCCCATCAATACAGTTATGGAATTTGGATTCTTTTGTCTAATCCATTCAAGGAGATTATATGTGCCTAAAACATTATTACTGTAACTTCTCTCAGGAAAGTCAATTGATTCCTGTACATTTACCTGAGCCGCAAGATGATAAATATAATCAAATAAGCCTAAATTTTGAAAATCTTCAGGATTTTTTATATCCCCTAGGATAAATTTGAATTTTGTATTATCTTCAAATTCTGCAATATTCTCCATAGAACTGTTACTGAGATTATCGAAGGATACAACTTCATGTCCTTTATTTAATAGTTCTTTAACTAATGAACGTCCAATAAAACCAGCTCCACCCGTAATTAAGGATCTTACCATATTTTTGAAATCATATAATATACATTTAATCATATCTTTCTGATACTACAATTTTTTTATTAACAAAGAATAAAAATTAATAATCTCGTTTCAAACTGATTATTAGCTATGGTGAAATTACATAAATTTGATGAATATATTCCTTATGGAAAACACCGTGTATATCCAGAAGATATCGAAGAGGTGACAAACATTCTCAGACACGGATGGTTAACACAAGGTCCTAAAGTTGTAGAATTTGAGGAAAAAATTTCTGAATTTCTCAATGTGAAAAATGTAATAGTTGTCAATAATGGCACTTCGGCTCTCTATTTGGCGTATCGAGCAAATAATGTGGATCAGAATTCAGTTCTCGTTACAACTCCATTAACATTTTTAGCAACTGTAAATGCAGCAAAATTAATGAATGCTAAGATAAATTTGGTCGATATTGATCCTTTGACCTGGAACTTATCTGTAGAAGAGTTATCGAACGAGAAAAAATTCTCTCATGTAGTGCCAGTCCATTTTGCAGGATTGCCAAATAAACTCAGAGAAATTAAAACAATTGCAGATGAACGCGAGGCAGTTATCATAGAAGATGCAGCCCACGCTTTAGGCGCTGAATATTATGGTAAGAAAATAGGTTCAAAATATTCAAAATCAGCAATTTTCAGTTTTCATCCAGTCAAGCATATCGCCACTGGAGAAGGTGGAGCAATTGTAACCAATGATAATGAAATTGCTGCGAAATTAAGGCAACTTCGAAGTCATGGGATTATATATAATGATTTTCAGACTGTTGAAAAAGCTGAGAAACCATACTACTATGAAATGCATGATTTATCTCTAAATTTCCGAATCCCAGATATTCTATGTGGCTTGGGAATTAAACAGTTAGGTCGTATGGATGATAACATCAAGGAGAGGAATAGATTGGCGAGTATCTATAGAGATTTATTCGATACTTGGGATCATGCCACCTATCAACAAACAAATGAGAATTTAGTAAATTCATACCACATCTTTCCTATCAAATTTGATAATATAGGTATTAAAGCGAGAGATAAAATATTTGTTGAATTAAGGAAATTAAATGTTGGAGTTCAAATTCACTATATTCCGGTTCATCTACACCCATATTATTCAGGAGTATTCACGAAGGAATTACCTAATACCATGAACTATTATGAAAATAGCATGACTATCCCATTGTACCCAGGCTTGAACGATGATCATCTAATAAAGATTTTTGAAAATATTAAATATCTATATAATGAATTCAAATAATTTATATTAATGATAAATTCACCACAAAAATTCTTTGTTACGCACTTTAAATTAATAAATGTTACAATATTAAGGACCTTCGCATAATAATGGAAATGGTTTTTAATGTTAAAACTGAGGAAAATCATCGTGAACATTCCATAAATAGCAACGGCATTACAAAGCATATATTATTATTATTATTATTATTATTATTATTATTATTATTCAATAGAATCTCAAACTTTTCGATATGATATATTTATCAAATATAACTCTCTACAAGATATATCATCAAATACCGCGCTAAATCAAGCTAATTCCATCATTTTTCACTTCTATTAACTCATCAATTTAATTTTTGTTTAAATATGCATAATTTTAAATAAAATAAGCATTAGATTCCTCGATTCAAGCCCTAGATATAAGGAGTGGTTAATATCTGAGTTTATGACAAAACCAAACAGTAACCACTGTATTAACTGTGGTTCTGAGTTAAAAAAGTCTGTGAAAAGTGCTCATACCAAATATAGATGTATGATATGTAATTATTTTGTGTCAAAAGACACAAAATCATGCAAACAACATCCTATTGCAGGATATTATGAAATACAGGTACCCGAAACTGTAATGAACTTCAAATGCAAAAACTGTGGTCTTGCGCCAATTAAAAACCCAGGTGAACATATATCAAAGGCTGTTGATAGCCTTCAGCATAGTGTTATGTTTGATCGTAAATTAATGCAAGTGTTATCAAATCAAAGTAATCATAGAACTCAGAAAGTGGCGAATTTACTAATTAATCACATTGATAATAAAAAAGTCATGTCTGATTTTAAAGAACTTTGGTTACCTGGAGAACAACTTTCAATGATATTAGATCAGACTGAATGTGACAAGTGGGTAGAGAAAAGCAGATTAGAAAATGTCATACTGTGGGCTCTATCACTGTTTATGAGCCGCAAACAATCTTCGCTCCCAATAAATGCAATAAGTGATGCTTCAGCTTCTCCATTGGGAAGAAAATTAACTGAAGAGGATCCTGTTAGCAATAATGCATTGGGTGTACGTTTGGAAAAACCAGAATTTGTATCTGGATTAGAAAAGATCCTCCAATTGTGTTCTGCACAATTGGGGAGTGATGTATTCAATAATAATCAAAATCTCATCCCAGTATACTATGATTGGTTTTATTTTGTGAAAAGTGGTAATGTATGGGAGAGATGTAAAGAAATGGGAAGAGGAAATGAAAACAATGGAATTAAAATTGGAATTGGCATGGATTGGGAGACTAAGGCTGTTGTCTCATTAGTAATGCATGGGGAAGAGCATCCAAATGATACCAAAAGCTTTCGTAATCATCTCATGATAGTTAATAGATCAGGAATTGTCCACATAACAGATAAAGGCCCCTTTGACACCAATACAATGGTTGAGATGATTAAAAATCATCAACACTTCATAATTGCATTAAAACAAAACATCAAGTACGATCTGGTATATCAGATACATAAAGGAGTTCGAGAGTATACACTCCGAACTCCAAGTGAACCAAAAGTAAAGATATTAGAGGAAAGTATGATCAGTTTGACAACAAATCCATTACTTAGAGATCTGAAATTGATTAAATTTCAGTACAATAGTCCTAAAACAGGTAAATTTGAGAGTATGGAATTAATATCCTCATTACCTATGTCTGCAGAGGAAATAGTAGAGATGAGTGCATGGAGATGGAGATCCACAGAAACTGAATTTAGAACGTTACAACATGAGTTTGGCCTTGAGAAACTATTTTTGAAACTACCAGAGAAGACATGGCCCATACTTCTGATAGTTTTGAGTTGCAAAATGCTTTTGGAATTGACATTTAGATGCATTCACATGCTTCATGGCGGCAAGGTAATGGAAACGGTCAAATTCAAGAGAGGATTTGGAAAATTCCTAAATGGAATTTTTGATGGAGAAGAACCCTGGTCAAATATCGAACCATGTGACTCACCTTTATGTCCATACCATAGAAAACGCGGTCAACGACTGCGGTGACCGCGGAATATGATGAGTTACATAGGAGGTGAATATAATAGGCTAATTATTATGAATTAAAAGTTTGAGATTCTATTGTATAAATAGTATAAATAAATTTTAATTATTTTCTTATCGATCTCCCCGAAAAAATCAAGAAGATACAGTAAATCTGTTAGATATGCAAAAGAGGGATCATTTCTCCGTTGATGATATATATAATTTCTCCATTAAGGTACTTGAAGCTGCAGGTTACAGATCAGAAATGGCAAATTCCACAGCGTATGCTCTTTTAGAGGCAGATAAAAGAGGTATATTCTCACATGGAACCGCAGGTGGGACTGGAATTGAGGAGTCGGTAAAACGATCAGGAATAACGGCCACGGTTAAGTTAGATACTGATCCAATTTATATTGATCAAAAGTATCCAACCATAGCAATAATTGATGCAAATGGTGTCCCTGGCCACTACTCATCCGATCTAGCTGTCACACTAGTTAAAAAATTGGCACGGGAATATGGATATGGTAAAGTTATTGTGAACAATGCCAATCATTATGGTGCTGCTGGAGTTTGGAGTAATAAAATTGCAGAAGATGGTGATCTTAAGGGAATTTCAACCTGTACCACGGTGGCAGTGGCAAGGGTGATGGGAGATGATCCAGATAGAGTAGATTACACTAAGGGTGCAGGTACAGTAAATAGGATAGGAACGAATCCATTGGCCATCTCTATTCCACATAAAGGTGGCATAATGACTTTTGACACAGCATGGACACGAATGGCAGTTAGTTATTGTCTTAAATATCTGAAATCTGGCACCATGATGAGTATCCCAGAATATATTGCTGATAAGAATCTTAATAGTACACTAGATCCCCATGAATTTGCTGATTCGATGGATAGACTGAGTGATGAGAAGGGTTCAGTCTTTCCCCATGGGTCAACTTTAGCAGGATATAAGGGAGATGCTATGTTGAGATTTATCGAGATAGATAATGCAATAGGTGGTGGACCAATAACAAAGATTCCACTTGGGAGTAAGGATGAGAATCGAAGGATCTCCCATACATTTGAAGCTCAAGTTATAGATGTTCTATACACCAAGGAAGATGCTAAGAATAGGGTATGCGATCTTATGAACGATTATGAATCAAAATATTTTGGTAAAAATTCAAGATGGCCTGGAGATAGAGCCAATCAAGCTCTTGAATATTCCATGAAGGAGGGAATCCCCTATAGTGAGAGTCAAATTAATACTCTAAAAAGGTCTGCGGAATATGTGGGGATTGAGTTTGAACTAATTTCATTAGGGAGTAAAAATTATCCACATGATGTTTTCAACAAATGATTCTTTTCAATTTCATTAACTTG
>DAOUUM010000553.1 GCA_030668165.1 Candidatus Heimdallarchaeota archaeon | reverse complement strand
CAGAAAACAGGTGAAATTAGTATCTGAGATGATACAGTCCGTGATAGAGGAGTACAAGGATTTCTCCTTGGACGATATCAAAAATGAATTGAGCAAATTAAATCCTGAAGCAGTCACTGTACACAAGAAAAAGAAGGAGAAGAGTGCAGATACCAGAAGAGATCAGAAGAAAGAACTGGAAGAACTAGAGAATGTGTTGAAGGGAAAATTCAAGGTGAGATATGCACCTGATCCATCTAAATACCCACACATTGGCCAGGGTATGAATTACCTCATCAATAGGATGTATGCAGACAAATATGATGGAAAGGTAGTTTTGAGGTTTGATGATACCAATCCAAAGATTGTTAGGAAGGAGTATTACCAGGCAATAAAAGATGGTATGAAATGGCTGGGAGCAACCTGGGATGAGGAAATTAGAGCATCTGAACTGATAGAAGAATTCTATGATGTGGCAAGAGACTGGATAGATAATAACTACCTGTATGTCTGCACTTGTGACTCTGGCAAACTCTCCGAAGATCGTCAAAATAAAATCGCTTGTGAGCATAGAGATCAGGATCCCAAAGTGAATTCAGAATTATTTGATAAAATGTTGAGGGGTGAATTCAAGGTAGGAGAGGCGATTGTGAGATTACTGGCCGATATGCAATCCGAGAATAATGTGATGCGTGATCCCATAATGTTCAGATTGGTTGAGGATCAGCATCCAATGCTGGATAAATTCTACCATATATTTCCCACCTATGATTTTGAATCACCCTATCTTGACAATAAATATGGAGTAACCCATATAATAAGATCTGGTGAATTTGGAACGATGAGACAGGAGATGCAGAGTTTTATCATTGATAAATTGGGAGGAAAAATACCTGAATTCAAAACTTTCGGCAGATACAATATACAGGGATGTCCCACCAAGGGTAGAGTAATCAGGGAACTGGTAGATAACCATATTGTAACTGGCTGGGATGATATACGTCTGATCACACTTGTTGGATTGAAGAAGAGGGGAATTCATCCCCATACTCCAAGAGTATTGATCGAGGAAGCAGGTACAACTCCTAAAAATACCAATATCGCCTGGACCACCTTTGAGAAGAAATCAAGGGAATTGCTGGAACCTACATCAAAACGATTATTCTATGTGGAAAATCCCGTTAAATTACATGTGATGGATCACGGACTAAAAGAGATTGCTCTTGATTTTCATCCTAACAAGCCTGAGTATGGAAAACGTGCTATAAAATTATCCGATGAATTCTTTGTGGAAGTGAAAGATACTAAAGCATTGAAGATTGGTGATATCTTCAGATTGAAGGACCTGTTCAATGTCAAGGTACTGGAAATTAATTCTGAGATAATTGAGGGAGAATATGCTGGAGAGGAAATTATTTCAGGAACCAAGAAAATTCACTGGGTCAGCTATGACAATATACCTGGAAAACTACTGGTTCCAGATATTCTTGAGAAAGAAAAGGGTAAAATCAACGAGGACTCACTGAACGAAATTCATGGATTGTTTGAAAAGAGTATACTCATGATTGGTGGTGATGAGGTGGTTCAGCTGGAAAGAGTGGGTTATGCGAAACTCAATGCATCCAAAGAACTAGTCACCGGACACATTGTTCACAAATTAAAGAGCTAACAAAGGAGATTTTTAATGGTTGATGTTTGGGTCTGTCCACATTGCGAGGTACTGCTTGGGATATATCTATCCCGGGTGGGCAAGGAACTCGTAGCTGTCTGTTCAAGCTGTGGCATTGTTCATGATGTTGACAAAGTTGACTTTATCAATCCAAAATCAGTGATAAGGCTAATAGATGAAATTGAAAAAATCATGCCTGAAGAGTTACTAAGTTTAATCCAGTACAAGTGGCTAGCAAGTGCAACAGTTGGATTGGTGATTGAAGAGGATTTTGATTATATACAATCACTACTAGAATTTGATTTG
>DAOUUM010000312.1 GCA_030668165.1 Candidatus Heimdallarchaeota archaeon | reverse complement strand
TTTGATTTTTCATACCAAATTTAATAAAAAACGCATTTATACCCCATGCGATTGATGCTATGATTGCTAGTCCAATAGCTAATCCCGGTTCAATTATCAATAACTCCAGTTCATTGAGTTATTCTTAATGTCATAGTTAGAGGACAACAATTTGTTTTTTACTGATTATCGAATTGATAATTTGTCTAAATATTATTTTCCAAATTCCAAACGATCCCCAAGAACTATGGGAAGGGATTCCCGTGCAAGCTGTGCTTTTACCTTGCTAATATCATATGGGACTCTAATCATCTCATTTGTTTTGTTTTCCAGATCAATTATACAGTAGGCCGCCCGAGCATCACCATCTCTGGGTTGACCAATAGCTCCCGGATTTACAAATATTCTACCAGTGTTGAAATCAAAATACTCTCCCTGAATATGACTGTGTCCAACCAGTAGATAATCTGTATCAACTGCATTAAGTGCATTTTTAATTGACTTCTCAAACAGTTCGGGAGTGGGACCATAAACATAACCATAGATCGTTATGGGATCACCGTGAACGAGTAACAAGGTGGCAAGTTTGGTAATCAATTTGATTTTCATAGGCAATGTCCTGAGGTATTTTTTATTATCTTCTGAAACTAATTTCTTATTATGATCAATAGCCAACTGGGATGCTTCTTGCATAGTTGTGTAGAGCAGTTTCTCGTCCTCAATGAGTGCAAAATCATGGTTTCCAAGAATTGTGATATCAGATATCTTTCTTGATTCGGTGACGGCCTGTTCTGGTTCAGTGTAATAACCTACCAGATCTCCTAGGTTGAGTACCAGGTCATATTCCCGGTTCTTCATATCTTTTAGTACCTCCTCAAAAGCAACCATATTACTGTGTATATCCGCTATAACCGCAATTTTCTTCACATCTTTATCTATGATTATCTCAGTGATTCCAAATAGTGAATTTAACTCATCTACATCAATATCCGAGTCATTTAAGATCTCTTCTGAAGTAACAACCCTCTCCTGGGCATCTCTTTCCTCTTTGGTTATTGCCAAATCCTTATTGGTGGAGGAGTCACTCATTAATATCAAGACCTATCTATTTTGTTAACCTTAAATCTATATTATTTATTATTATTCACTCGTGGAGTGTTAAAATTCAAATTATTGCTGGTTTATTATATCCTCGTCTTCTGAATCTTCTTCCTCCTTATCCGGGAAAATTAGTTTGGAAAATCCGATTAATGCGATGTATAATATCAAAGACATTCCACTAATGAAATATTCTTCTCTAACATTTGTTCCTCCCCCTAGATTTTGCACAATTGACCAGATTATCAGATCACCGACCACGATAACCCCAAAAATCGTGAGAATAGTCACAACCATCTGTTTCATGGTTTCCTGTAATCTACTCAGATTTACAAGGGTTAGAAGTGAACCTAGATAGTAATCAGTTCCTTCAGTTCTCTTGGTCAAATTTCTGAATTCTTGTTTTGCACTTTCGCTCTCTGCTTGCACAGTCTTTCCCTTCTCATAGCTCTTGGTATGGGGTTGAAAACTGCTCAAAGCCTGAAATCCGAAAATAACTATCCATATCAATTCAAGAGCCCAGAAACCAAAGGTAAGCTGACCTTGAATAATTTCTCCGGGAAATACGACGATATTGTTCTCACGATATTCGATTGCGTGTACTGAAATTAATATTATCATAGTCTTAATTCCCAGTGTCCGATCACCATTTCTGAATGTTAATCTGAAGGAATAGATCAAAGCTAGTGTCAGCAGGGTAAATATTTGGGAAATACCAATAATAAATTGAATCCCCAGAGATGCAGCTGCCAAATATGGAATGAGATCTCGATTGAATACTTTCCTGGATATTTTGCTACCATTGTCAGAAAACTTGTATCCAAGCTCGTAATACAGATTTTCCTCACGATAAAGTCCTATGGATTTATATGTCTCTGGATCGCTCATCATCATTCACTTCCATTTGCTACCAAAAAAGGCAAATAATGCCCTCTCAAGTGCATTGACAATATTATCGTCGGGTCCTTTAATATAACCATAAATGCCTCCGTATCTGGCAATTTGTTGTTTCATGGTCATTCCCGAGAAAATATTATCCTGTTCTATTCCCGCACCAATTATATTACTAAGAATTACTCCATAATTTGAAGCACCATGATCCATTGCTGCATCACTTAACTCATCTGCATATGAGAATTTGTATCCCCATATATCAATGAATATGACGTGGTTCCCACGTAATCTTATATCTCTGATAACCTCAAATATTTTCTCTCTATCATGGGATAGATCTCCCACTATGATTATTAGATCACCAGTTTTTCCATTTTTGTCGATCCAGTCCGATAGTATCTGATATTCCGCATATACATCTCTGGGGACCATATCATAAACACTGGCCCATATATGCATTTTTTTCCTCTGAGACATTGTCGGTTTAAATTCGTGTATAATCTTATCATCAAACACAACAATCCCCACCGGATGATTTTCCTTAACAATTCCATCAAAAATATCGATGGTCAACCCTAAACTGAAATCAAATTTTGCACCTCTACTTGATGTACCTGATGCCAGAGCAACGATTACCTCCAATCTCTGTTCATCCTCAAATTCTCTTGAGATTAACTTGCCACGACGTGCTGTGGTTGGCCAATCCACTATCTTGGATGAATCTCCACGGATATAATCTCTTAATGAATGGAATTCTGTTCCATAACCCTTGTGTTTGATTGAGAATAATCCTATCAGCCTACTGAAAACCTTTCTACTACGTGATTTTGGCACTTTAAATCCAAGTCTCTTGGGATAAACTCGAAGTACTATACTGTCAACCCTAGCTATTTCCTCCTCATACAACATAAAGGGATCCCCAATAGATAGGATCGCTGGTCCCAGGGAATAACTGCCCCTGGCTGTTGGTAACATAGGAATATTGAATGACTGGGTACTATTTGGCTCAGAGCTGAAAAAAAATGTAGAGGGGTTATCAACTATGTACAGGGTCGGAGGGATTTCAATTTTGAGTTTAAGAAGTGGTAATAATGAATTGGTATGGTTATTTACTTTGATCTGTAATATCTCAACCTCACCTCTGAACAATATTCCATGTCTGAATTTCATAACCAGTTCAACATTTGGTTTCATTATTTTTCTTACATACCATGGATAAGAGATTATATAGGCCACTGCGAGGGTAGATAACAGGATGAGAGTTGGACTTCTATAAAACACCGAGAATGCAGTAAGAATGACAATAGAAGCCAAAAAAATCTGACCCCTGGTATTAAGTTTGACTCTCATATATTAAACACCTAAATAGTGACTTCAACGTCTTTCAAGAGACCTTGGATTATATCCAATACTGTAATACGATCTAGTTCAGCTTCATGACTCAGACCTATACGATGATTCAGTACATCAAACGCAACCTCTTTGATATCATCTGGCTGTACATAATCTCTACCATCAATTGCAGCATTGGCTTTTCCCAAAAGCATCAATGCTATGCTGGCACGAGGACTTGCTGCGATTTCTATGTTGGGATTATTTCTGGTCTTGTGAACTATATCCACAATATAATCAAATGCCTCATCACTGATTTCAACTTCGAGTATTTTTGACTGTATTTGGATAATACTTTCATGATCAACCATTTGATTGATCTCCTGGATCCTAGATAAATTCTTGAGGATCAACATTTCTTTCTCCACATCTCTTTCTGGTGGTGATATCAATAATCTGATCAAAAACCTATCAATTTGTGCTTCAGGTAAATTGTAAACACCTGCATGTTCCAATGGATTCTGGGTGGCTATTACCAGAAAGGGATTAGGTAGATGTCTAGCAACTCCTTCCACAGTTACCTGCCTCTCCTGCATTGCTTCGAGGAGAGCACTTTGGGATTTAGGTGGGGCTCTATTAATCTCATCACACAGTAACAGATTGGTAAATACAGGCCCCTCTAAATACTCAAATTCTAGATTTTTTTGATTAAATACGTTAATCCCAGTTATATCTGCTGGCATTAAGTCACTGGTAAATTGTACCCGTCTGAACTGAACCCCAATAATCTCTGCGAGGGTACGAGCGGCCAATGTTTTAGCAATCCCTGGCACCCCTTCCAGTAGGACATGGCCATCTGCGTATAGACATCTAAGTATAGAT
>DAOUUM010000190.1 GCA_030668165.1 Candidatus Heimdallarchaeota archaeon | reverse complement strand
CACACTTCAATCCAAATTTATCAATTGCCCAAGTGGCTGGATAATTCATGAACACGTACACGATCATAAATGACGCTGTTAGTAAATACAAAATGAGATCAGGGCTAACATCATAAATTACAGCCACATCATTAATCATCGGTGCGAAAGTTATCCAATTCATTTGTTTCTTAATTGTGTTAAAAATGAAATTTATTAGTACAACCCATCTATAACCTTCGGTTGTGTATTTTTCATCGGACATAATTCGAATATGTGAATATTCTTTAAATACCTTTCTCCCAACAAGGAGAACCTTATGTAGTATATTATTTGACAGTAAGAGGTGGGTGAGAATCGATAATACTGGTAGTTTAAATATACATTACCAATATTCTAAAACACAAATTCACTCCTTCCGAATTAACCTTTTGTACTTGATTTGGCATTATTAGTATAGATGAGGTAGGATGGGCGAGCTGGATAAATCTAATAAAAGAAGAAGGACTACCTCAGTCAAGGAATTTTATATTGGTATATCACATAGCCACAATTGGAATCGTTTCACTTACATCTTTTTCGCACCATTTATAATATTGGCATGGCTCAGCATGTTCATTATATTTCTGATCTCAGGACTTGACAACTTAATAAATCGGAATAAATAACGATTATAATCCAATTATTCTCCTATATCCTCATTCCATAATTCGGTAAGATAACTAATGGTGATATGACTTTGGTAGCTATAAAGAGCTTTTTTAATCATTTTTGTTCCAAATTATTTGATAGATATTAAGATAGCTCTCAAATTTTTTTATTGAGAGAGTAAATCCACTAGCAATAGAGTGTACTTGAGACATTGGATCAGTAAAAATAAAAACAACTGCAATTCTGTTTCCATCATAGGTCTTGCTAATAATTTGAATTTTATTCCCAAAAGCTGTCTTCTCATCATACAAAATAAGATCAGGATCATTTATTACCTCAAGATAATCTTCTACGTTATTGAAATGGTTTCTAATATCCAAATGTGTTGTAAATGTTTTTCTAGTCATTATTATTATTGATTTCTCTCTTAACTCCTTAGCTTTAATTATTCCAGGGATACCTTCAAATTCGGCAGAGAATTTATCTTCAATGCTCTCTTTGAAAGAATAAATTTTATAATCGGAAATATATTTTCCAAAGGGATTCAAGATGATTCCACCAGTAGTGGAGAATTATTATTTGCATATTTACTTAATATTGATGGATTAGTTATGTTAACAATCGCAATCTCTCCCTGCTCATTTTCCGCATAAAATAGACCTTGAATTTTATGGGGGGTCATTCCTTCATTTTTTGAAGTACC
The DNA here is from genome assembly GCA_030668165.1 of Candidatus Heimdallarchaeota archaeon. Classification (GTDB taxonomy): domain Archaea; phylum Asgardarchaeota; class Heimdallarchaeia; order Heimdallarchaeales; family Kariarchaeaceae; genus JAJRQD01. Next base: position 4,829 of record DAOUUM010000190.1, on the reverse strand, counting down.
ATAAACAACAATTATGACAAATTCAGATATTCTTACCTCTTTTGGTTCCTTTTTAAAACCAAATAAATCTTCAAGAAATTGTATTACAATCAATTTTATCTGCTTTTCTGTGTAAGAAGGAAGAATTGAGGACATCCAATTAGTATATTGATTTTTTGATATTTAAACTATGGGTACTTTGAATTTATTTTTTGTCTGCAAAATCTCTATCAATTTTCACCTATGTAATTTATTCTCCAATATCCTCATTCCATAGTTCAGGTTTAGCAGCAATGAAATCTCTCATCATAGTTTTACATTCATCATTATCCAGGTTTATGACTTCCACGCCTTTGGATCTGAGCAAATCCTCTGGTCCCTGAAATGTATCATTCTCTCCAATTACCACTTTTTTGATCTTGTAGAGCAATGCCGCTCCTGAACACATATTGCACGGGGATAGGGTGGAGTAGAGGGTAGCTCTCTGATAATCCACTGCTCGCAATCGTCCGGTATTCTCAAGACAATCCATCTCAGCATGCAAAATTGTGCTATCTTTTTGGACTCTCTGATTATGTCCTCTTCCAATTATTTTTCCATCAAGAACCAGAACTGATCCAATAGGTATCCCACCTGCATCTAATCCTTTCTTGGCCTCATCAATGGCAGCCTGTAAAAATTCGTCCATAGTCAAGTAGTATAAATTGTATATAATTAGATTTCGAAATCATATCAGTTAGTTAAAAATAAATAAATTATCCAATTCTTACTGCTTCCTTTTCTCGAAATAATTTATATATTAGTATTTTTTTCTAAAATCATATGATCGTTAAATGTGGTCTTATTCAGGCAATAAATGCAGAATATCCTGAAGGAGCATCAACTGAAGTAATTAAAGAGGCAAACATTCTCAAGCATATTGAGATGATCAGAGAGGCTGGAGAAAAGGGAGTTCAGATTCTCTGCCTCCAAGAAATATTTTTTGGCCCATATTTCTGTGCTGAACAAAATAAACAATGGTATGACATGGTTGAGAAGATTCCAGAGGGTCCAACAACCCAGAGACTGGCTAAATTAGCCAAGGAATACAATATGGTTATTATTATTCCCATCTATGAGGAGGATCTACCAGGAATTTATTACAATACCGCAGCGGTAATTGATGCAGACGGAACCTACCTCGGCAAATACAGGAAGAATCACATCCCCCATGTTCCAACAACTGAAGATGGAACCAAGGGGTTCTTGGAGAAATTCTATTTCAGACCTGGAAATTTGGGATATCCGGTATTCAAGACAAAGTACGCCACAATAGGAGTTTATATCTGCTACGATAGGCATTTTCCCGAGGGTGCACGTGCACTGGCTCTGAATGGTGCTGAGATAGTATTCAATCCATCCGCAACTGTAGCGGGATTATCAGAATATCTATGGAAGCTGGAACAACCTGCTCATGCAGTGGCCAATGGTTATTTTATTGGTGCAATTAACAGGGTGGGAACTGAGGCTCCATGGGATATTGGGCATTTCTATGGTAGTTCATATTTCTGTGATCCAAGGGGCGAATTTCTTGCCGAGGGTAGCAGGGATAAGGATGAACTGGTTATAGCAGATCTGGATTTAAATAAGATAAAAGAGGTAAGAGAGGTTTGGCAGTTCTTCAGGGATAGAAGACCTGAAACCTATGGATCTCTAACAGAACAATAATTTCACATGTGAATATTTCACAATACATCCAATAAGCATATTTTTTTCATGACATTTTTTTCTCATATAAGCACGCAGTAAATCTGTTTGTTATTTTTTGCTCTCCAATTTTAACATATCCCATCTTCTCGTAAAAGTGATGATTTCTAATTGCCCAATGAGGAGTGTCAAGAGTCCACTTTTTGGCTTGTGGAAATTCATGTTCAATAAATTTTAGAGCTTTTGTCCCAATCCCCTGATTTTGAAAATCCGGAAGAATAAATAAACGTATCAGACAATAATTATCATCAGAACTGGTTTTGGAAAACTCCAAACCCGAATTTAAGAACATGCCACCAACTATCTTGTTATCTAGGACAAACTTGTAGTAATTTGTAGTTTCAATCCAAAATTTCTGTTTCTCTATAATATCATAGCCTGGTGGCCCACCAGATGTGGCTATCCCATGCTTTGAAGTATCATCATCAAAACTTATTCTACTAGCCCTTGTCAGTTCCTCAGCATCTTCAAAAGTTGCTTCGATAATTTGGAATTGATGGTTCATATCCTATTCTAATCTTGAAAATATATAAATCTTAGATCTGATTCGCTATAGAATTGTTTTATTCCAGTCTCTTGACAATAAATCGAAATTCCTTAGGATTGTTATCTTCCGCGGAAATTAGCTCCTGACCAGTTACTTTAACCCATGCCGGAATATCCCTTTTACTACCTGGATCAGTGGTGAGAATTTCTAGCACTTGACCGATTTCCATTTTTCCTAGAGTTTTTTTGGACATCAAAATAGGTTTAGGGCAGGTGAAATTACGAGCATCCAGAGTTTTGTGTAATTCTCCAATATATTTTCCATCAACTATCTCAGGTCTGTCCTTTACTGACTCAGTTTTGTCAACCTCAACAAAGTAAATCATATCCTCAGAATTTTCATCTGTGGTGGTAGTATACCCCTTTTTATGCCATTTATTCATGCCCCCTCTTAAACTCTTTACATTTGTAAAACCGGCTTTGATCATAATTTCACCGGCAACCAAGGATGCTCCTCCACCTGGGCAAATAGTTACAATTTCTTTGTCTTTAAATGATGAAAGATGCCCCAAATTAGCAGATAACTGAAATAAAGGTAATAGTTTAGCATTTGGAATATGACCATATTTTTTACCATAACTTAACCCTATATTTCCGTAAAATTCAGTTTCGTCCCGGGTATCAATTAATAATGGAGCCTGATCAGATTCAATAAGATCATTTAATTTATCAACTTTAATTTCTGGTATGCCTGGCAAATAAAACCTAAATCTTAATAGACTAAATATAAAAAGCTTGAATAATTTTAAAACCATTTTTAGCTGGCTAATCTCATTTTCCTTAATGGAATCACTTTTTTCCTTATTCTGGTCTGGTTTGTTCACACTCAACAATTATATTGATATTTTTTAATTTTATATAGATTATTACTAAGAAATGATCATTTTCATGTACGTTGATATTATGTGAAATTAAACGTTGTTTCCATCAGATCCAGATGTCACCATTCAGAAATAATTTATTTCCTTGTTTGTATCCCATGTTCCCCTGAACGGTTACTATGTCCAGCTTCCTAGCTTCAAACAATAATTTTATGGTTTTCACTAATATATCGTATGAACCCGTCTATTACCTTCTGTGATAATCATTTTTAGTACAATAAATCAATTTATATGATCTCAGTATAATCTAAAAATTGAATATGCCTCTGAAAATTGATGAGTTTAAGAAAAAAGCATTTGTAGACTATCTTGATAATGCCAAAGGGATGATTGAAACAGCAGCAGATCTTGGTCAGAAATTGGCAAAAGATTATGATAATATTGCATTTGTTGGTTGTGGTGCTCCAAATCGTACGGTGAAGTTAATTAATCATTATGTGGATCTCAAGGTGAAGACTATAGTCAAGAGTTTTTTACCAGCTGAATTTATTCATACTGATCCACAATACATTGACAAAAAAACAATTGTAATTTTTGGATCATATTCTGGTACAACAAAAGAAACTGTAGATGCGGCAAAACTCTGCAGTAACAAGGATTGTCTAACCATAGCTATTACTCGTTTTGATGATAGTCCTCTCAGTTCACTGGTAAAATTCAAATTGAATTATGGAGATACTCAACTGGGAGATTACTCACAATTTATCGTTACATCTGCATTTACTTCTGGTTTTCTTTCAAAAAGAGAACCTGATCGCTGGGATATGCATGATGCAATGCTTAATTCATTATTGATCCTACCTGAGGTGCTGGCTGATGTGGTTGAGCAGAGTGAGGAGATGCTCCAGACTTTCTCAGAGACATATCACACTATTAATTCAATGTTTGTGGTGGGACATGGTCCTGTCTATCATATTGCCTATGTACTTGCTTTCTGCTCATTCATGGAGATGCAGTGGATGCATGCCACACCAATTATTGCAGCGGAATTCTTTCATGGGCCTTTTGAATTAATAGATGATTCATTCCCGGTCATTGTACTGATTGGAGAGGATGAGACCCGGGAAGAGGGTATCAGAGTAAAAGAATTCTGTCAGAAATATATCAAAAAGTACCTGGTGGTTGATTCCAAGGCCTATGATATGAAGGGGATTACACCTGAACTCCGCAATTATTTTTCAGCTGTTGTACTTGATGCAGCAACCCGTAGATTTATGGATTATTATGCCATATTGCGAGATCATGACAAATCCATCAGAAAATATATGGGTATGGTAGAATATTAATGAACAAGAAATCAATTGCCTGTGTGGGTCATAATACTGTAGACAAATATGTTAATTTTGGTATGATGTACCCAGGAGGTAATGAGGTCAATGTTGCAGCACAAACATCCAGATACGGATTTCCTAGCAGTTATCTTGGTTGGGTGGGTGATGATGTCTATGGAAATTTACTACTTACTGCTCTTGAAGCTGAGGGTGTGGATCTTTCCCACTGTTATGTGAAGGATGATGTGAGCACTTTCACCGAGATTTTTCTTGAGAATGGTGAGAGAAGATTCGGAAAAGTGAGACGTGGGGCAAGTACGAGAAGCACATTGAGTTCGGATGATCTTGAATTTGTATTGAAACATGATGTATTGCATACCAGCTATTATAGCCGTATGGAAGAATT
>DAOUUM010000008.1 GCA_030668165.1 Candidatus Heimdallarchaeota archaeon | reverse complement strand
GTAAATTACAAATCAGAACTGATAAAAGAAGAAGTCAATACTTGGTACGATGACAAGAATATTTCCTTCATACATCAAGAAGAACCCTTGGGCACAGGTGATGCGGTAGATTCAGCTCTGAAATCGACCAAGATAGATGAACCATTTTTAGTCGCAAATGGAGATGTATTAGTAACTGATACAGTTTCTATATTCCTAGACAAATATAAAAAAGGATCTGATGAAGCTGCAATACTAGGTGCTCATGTAAATGAACCACGCAGATATGGTGTATTGGAGGTATTAGACAATAAATTATTAAGCATATTGGAGAAACCTGAAAGTGCTGAACCTAATTCTTTAATCAATGCGGGTCTTTACATTTTCCCAGCTGAATCAAAAAAAATATTTTCTGAATTATCCTTCTCTGAAAGAGGTGAGAAGGAATTAACAGATGCCATTTCACAGTTAATCATTCAAGGAAAATCCATCCAGGTAATTGAAACCACCGAAAAATGGATGGATGTGGGTTATCCATGGCACTTACTAGAAGCAAATGAGTATCTTCTCAAAAAATATAGCCATACTTTCGAGAAATTGGGTACAATTGAGGAAGGAGCCCATTTACTGGGTGATGTGCATGTCTCAAAAACAGCCAGAGTTCGCAGTGGTGTTTACATTGAAGGTCCTGTATACATAGATGAGAATGCAGATATTGGTCCTAATTGCTATATCCGTGCATCAAGCTATTTGGGTAAGAAATCAAGGGTGGGGAATGGGTGCGAGATAAAAAACTCAATCCTCTACAAGGATTCTCATGCTGCACACTTATCCTACGTTGGTGATTCTATTATTGGTGAGCACTCTAACCTTGGTGCAGGTACTATAACTGCAAATCTTCGTCATGATGGTGGAAGTATTAGGGTAAACATCAAGGATAAAAGAGTAAATACAGGTAGGAGAAAGCTAGGTGTGATCATGGGTGATAATGTTAAAACAGGAATTTCGGTACAAATATTACCAGGTGTCAAAATCAAATCGAATAAATGGTTGAATGCTGGAGAGGTAGTAATTAGAGATAAATGAATTTAATTATTTTCTGAATTTTCACTCTGTCTTTCTTTCTCAATCTCATCAAATGGAATATCTTCATCAAACATTTCTGCCACAAACCTTGCCATTTTCATTTCAGCTTCCTCATCACTAACAATTTTTTCCTTTGGCACTTTATATCTGACAATTCCCCTCAATTCTATCCCCGCAACAATGAAAGCTAATACGATACTGAATAATATAATTGGTAGTCGATACTGAGTGTCTGGAACTATGTACTGAATAACTATTATTCCGATAATGGTGATTGAAAGGAATGTCAGAATTGGAATAAAAACTGAAGGTCGGGAGATTCTACTATACACTAAATAGTTCCTACCGGTTAATGTTTTTAATTCTCTTGATAAAAATCATTGCCAAAAAGAAATAATTTTCCTGTTTGGATAGTTAACAAACTATTCAAATTAATATATTAAATTGACAAACCCTAGAGGAAACTCAAAAGGTGATGGTGACGTCTGGCTAGTGCGGAGACAACGCGTAAGAAATCTAGTTTTAATAAATAGAAAACTAGATGATTCGATCATAAGGCTTTAAGCGATATACTATTTTTCGGAATTTAGAAAGGGACTATGGAAGAAGTAAATTCAAGTAAACATATTCTTTATCCGGGCACACTATCAATTGCTAAAGTGGTTGCACCTTATGATAAAAAACGAGATGTAATCAGGGCAATAGAAGATTTGGAAAGTGTTCAACCCGTAATGGTCGATCCTAGAGTTGGTGTTGATCAGATAAAGGTTGAAGAAAGAAGAATAGAGGTTGAAGCTTATCGTACTAAAATTAACACTCTTTTATCCTCGTTAAATACAGAGATAATTCCCAAGGATCAGAAAATTGATGTTGGTAGAACTGATGATGAAGTTCTTGCTTATCTAAAAAATTTAATGGAGAATGAAGGAAAACAAATTACGGACATTTCTTCTCGTAAGGACGCGATTTCTTCTCGTATTAGTGAACTTGAAGGAACTGTAAAGCTGGTCGAAAGATTTTCGACTTTAAGTGTGGACCAATCAATACTTAGAGATACCAAATACACTCATACCTTCCTTGGCACAGTATTCCCTCCCCAAATTCCCCGAATTTTATGGTTTATAGAGGAAATAACTGATGGACAATATTACTTCCTTGATTCAGTAACAAGCGAAGAAGAAGCAGTGATACTGATTACTGTACTTCAGAAAGATGCTGAAACTATTGAAGAGAAATTGAAAGAGGTAAGTGCTCAAAAAGTTGAGATACCAGATGATCAAGACTTTGATGGATTATCAATTTCTGACTGCACATCCGAGATAGAGGAATTACATCTTGAAGAGGAAAAGCTCAGCAACGATCTAGATGATTTGTCCAGAGAAATTGGAGCCTTTATAATGGCCGGCAAAGAAGCCGCCAGTATTGAGATACAAAGGATAGAAATCGAGTTAAAAATGAAAAGAACCGAAACTACCTGTGTATTATGGGCATGGATTCCTCCAGAGATGATTCCAGAATTCCAGACAAAAATACATTCTGTTACGGATGGAGCAGCTTCTTTTGACTTCCGTGGTGGTGAATTTGACAAGGAAAATTCGCCTTCTCATGTCAAAAATAGTGAATTCATGACTCCATTACGTGGATTAGTTACCGCCTATGGTACACCTGGTCACAAGGAAATTGATCCTTTTCCATTTGTGAAAATATTATTCCCTATGTTATTCGGTATCATGTTTGCTGATGTCATGCATGGCTTAATCCTTACATTTATTGGATTTTATGCGTTGAATAAGAGAAAGAAGATGTCAGAACCACCAAGTGGATTAATGGCATACATGTATAATGGTGCAGAATTGTTAATACTTATGGGGATATGGTCCTTCTTCCTGGGATTTGCGTTTAATTCATTTTTTGGTGATGAGACTATTCTATGGTCTGTAGCCCCACTTCGTGCCATTTTTGAACCCTTCTGGAGAATCATGTTCACTGTTGATGATCACAATCATATCAGTAGAAACTACCTGAACTTTCTGATTTTTTCATTTGCCATGGGTGCAGTTGTAATCCTCATTGGATTGGGTATTAAAATCTATCAACTTACTAAGAACAGACACAGTGATGCAGATCTACACGCAGCAATTACTTTAACATCAGTGTATGTGTTCCTGATCTTAGCAGCTGTTTTTATGGCATTTGGTGCCCATCCATTTTTGGTAACAGGCTCAATCATCCTATCAGTTCTAAATATTGTAGCCACACTTTGGATCGAGAAACGAGCCCATGGTGTGGATGGATTGATGCTAGGATTTGATCATGTTCTGGGTTTAATGTCCAATACTTTCAGTTTTGGTCGTTTATTGGCAATGAACACCGTGCATTTTGTACTTGCAACTCTACCTTTGCTTTTCATGCAGTTGTGGGTTGATCCCAATGTTGTCAATCACAGCGTTGAGCATTGGATCGAGGAAAGTTCTACAAAATGGTTATGGCTACTAGGTTCCCTTTTGGGATCAATTATTGTTGTGCCAGTTGAGACTATTTTCAGTACCTTACAGGCACTGCGTCTTAATTGGGTTGAATTCTTTGGAAAATTCTACACAGGCAGGGGAAAACAATTCCGACCTGTTTCAGTGTTGAGAATTTATTCAACTGAATAATTGAGGTGATTAAGATAGGTTCCTCCCCCTTCCACGTGGCTAAGGCTCGTGCTAATAATTCAAAATCACCCACTATGCAACAAATTAATGCCATGGTAAATGCCTCTTCAATGGTTGAAGTGGAGAATATAATCCAGCAAACAGGTTACGGTTCTTTGCTTGAGGAAGTCAGACCCAGTGTCGACCTCTCACAATTTGAAGTTGCCATGAAACGAGAATATGCCGCCTTACTTCACCTTTACCAACGCACAGCGCCAAAAGAATTGAATGAGTTACTAAGAGGATATTCTCTTCTTATTGAAGCTGAGAATATGAATTTGATCCTTCAGGCGATATTAAGAAAAAATGTTTCCGAGGATCTTAAGAACTCAATTATTCCCGTTGGTAAGTATGGAATGAGACATTATGAGAGAATGATGTCCTCATCATCAGCAATTATTGCTACAGATTTTATCATAGATCCTCTGCTGAGAAAAGCAGCACAAAAGGCACTCAATATGTCAACAGATCCTGATATTCAAATCTATCATTTATCCTCTGCAATGAGTCATGCCACTTTCATGTTTCTCAATCAATTAGTTCCTAATTGGATAAAGAAAGAGATTGAGATAATGAACATTGAAACAGTATGTAGAGGTATTAATCTTGGTATTGATCCAAGTGCTTGGATGATTCCTAATAATGGAGTTGTGCACAGAAATTCAAGGGTTCTCTCATCAATGAAGAATCCCCGTGATGTATTGACATACATGCTTCCTCATTTTCCTGTTAAGCCAATTCTGGAGCTTGCTCTGAAGGCTGAGAAGGATGAGGATGTAATACCAATACTTGAGGATAATGCACTCGCTTATCTTCATGCAAGACATTACCGTAACTTTCTGATTTATGGTAATCGTGGAGAAGCCATATTGGATTTCTTCGCAATCAAAAAGGCCATGGTCGATGATCTTGGACGAATACTTTTCAGCAAACTTAAAGCTATTCCATCGGATGTGGTGTTAAGTATGCTGTTTCCCATCTACCGACGATGAGTTGGTAAAAAAAGGAGTTAGAAAAATGAAATTAAAACACAAATTCATGATAACCTTGAGCATTGCAATCGCAATTGCATTATCACTACTATCGCTCACCGCAAAGGCGTTAGGATTGTCACAAGAAGGAGAAGCCATGCCACCAGAGGTTGGTGCCTATATAGGTGCTGGACTTGCAGTTGGTTTGGCAGGATTGGGATCATCCATAGGTATGGGTACAGCTAGTTCTGCAGCCATCGGTGCTATCTCAGAGAATGAGGATCTATTCGGTACCGCACTAATTTTCGTAGTGCTTATCGAGGCAGTAGCCATTTATGGTTTACTTATTGCAATTCTATTAATCTTCGCTACATAAATAATAAAAAACTACTATATCGATCATCGATCGATTTCATAATTGTTATATTCGATTAATTTAACTGATAAATATTGAAAAACTGGATTGAACACACATATTCTACATTGAAAGAACTCAATATAAGAGCATCCAAAAAGATGGGTCAAAATTTTTTGATCCGATATAAAGTAGTTAGTAGAATGATAAATGCAGCAAATATAACTGAGGATGATAATATTCTGGAGGTGGGTCCAGGTTTAGGTATCCTAACCTATGGTCTGGTGAACTCAAAATCTACAAATATCAAGGTAATCGAGAAGGATGAAAGATTTGAAAAATATCTGAAAAACGAATTTCCCAATGTAGAGGTTATCATCGACGATGCATTGGATTATCAGTGGGATGATAATGTAAAATTAATTTCCAATCTTCCATATTCCATCTCCACACCAATTATCGCAAAAATATTACATCAGCCATTCAAAGAAGCAATCATTATGGTTCAAAAAGAGGTAGCTGCCAGATGTACCGCTAAGGTGGGTTCAAAAGAGTACAGTCGACTCTCGGTTTTGTGTCAATTACATGCAAAAGTGGAGAGTGTTTTTGATGTACCTCCCGATGCATTTTTCCCACCACCCAAGGTTCACTCAACTGTGATCAAATTGATACCAAACAGTCCCGAAACCCAAAATGATCATTTGGAGATTGAATTACTTGTTAGGAATTTATTCTCGCTTAAGCGCAGAGTTACAAGATCGGTAGTTCGTGGTTATCTAAAAAGAAGAGAGGTTGATCCCAAAAGCTGGGAGGAGATGCCATATAAGGATCACAGGATATTTTCTCTTAATCTTACAATGATTGATGAGATACTGACTCATCTGAAGAAATATGAAGCGTGGCCATTGGCATGATAGAATTTATCGAATCGAGGGGACTGAAAATTTACACTGGTTATCAGGTATATAAGCCAAGAGAGGACAGTTTTTTGATGTCTGATATACTTCTCGAGGAGAAAATTGCTGTCGATGATCTTATAGAGATTGGACCTGGAACTGGAATTATTTTACTAACACTTGCCAAATCCAATCCGAATTTCTCATATCATGCTGTTGAGATAAACTTTGAAGCCGCATTATTAACGAGGAAGAATTCCATAGCCAATGAACTCGATACTATCCAGGTGATTTGTTCAGATAATTTAAAACCATTTAGAAAAAATTCAATACCTAGAATTGTGGTATTCAATCCCCCATATCTACCTGTTGATCCCGAGATAGATCCTTATACACCAAAATACGAACTTTATCAGTTAGTTGGTGGAGATAAGGGATATGAGACTCTTAATACTACAATCTCATTGCTGGACAGTTTGCATTATCCAGTAGCTTTATACTGTATAATCTCATCTTTGTCAATTAATCCAGTTGATTTCGCCAAATTACATAAGCAATGGGATACATCAATTATGACATCACAAAATATGGGTTTTGAGGTTATTTGGGTCCTTAGGATGACTAGGAGTAATTAGTATGAAAATAAGTATTATCGTAATTGGGATTAAAAGTTCAGGAAATCTGGGTGCGCTTGCTAGGGTTTGTGATAATTTCAATGTGGATAATCTAATTCTGGTCGATCCAATGTGTGAGGTGGATGAGATCGCCTACGAGAGAGCTACCAAATCAAGAAGATATCTCGATAATATTATCATAGTCAACAAACTTGAAGAAGCAAAGGAGTATGCTGATGTACTTGTTGCCCTTTCCGCAAGAATTGGAGGATTTAGTAATATTGTTCGTACAGCAGTTCCAATAAATTTTGTTCCACAGAAATTATCTGGATTTGAGGGCAGATTAGCCTTCGTTCTTGGTAGAGAAGACAGTGGATTAACTAACAACGAGGTCAATAATTGTGATATTTTGGCAAATATTCCTCTGCCAGGAGACAATCCTGTACTAAATATCTCTCACGCAGCATCTCTATCTCTGTGGGAATTTATCAGAAATGAAAATGTGGAAATAGACAAGCACGAACATGTATTAATGACAAGGGAGGAGAAAAAAGCTTTTGAAAATTTCTTGAGACAGATCCTTTCCCATGCGTGGATAGAGAATACAAAGCACGATTTAATCGTTCAGATATTCAATACGGTACTTAGCCGATCTTTTGTATCTGGGAGAGAGGCAAGTGCACTGATTGGAACTCTGAGGGGGATATTGAGAAGTCTTGATGGAGAACATCCTCCATGGGATGACTGTCCAAAAGGTGATCAGAAATGAAAAGAAAGGATCTTGAAATCTTGTTATCAGCCAATGTAAAGGGATTCTCAAATCCAAAAATCCATCTGGAACAATATCAAACACCACCAAGAGTAGCTGCGAATCTGATACACTGGGCCATGTTACTAGGCGATATCACAGAGAAAACTGTGGTGGATATCTGTTCAGGTACGGGTGTTCTAGCAATCTCTGCAGCATTGTTAGATGCTGAGGTTACAGCCATTGAAATTGATCCCGATGCGATTAAGATATTTAACTCCAACGTAATTGATCTAGAACTTGATATCGAAATTATTAAAGAAGATGTTTTCAATTATTTACCCAGAAAATTTGATACAGCATTAATTAATCCTCCATTTGGATTGCAACAGAGAAAATATACTGACATTGATTTCCTTATCCAAGCAAATAGAATGGCAGATATAGTGTATTCAATACATGATGGATCTCCAGGTAATCAGAAGGAACTACCTGATCTATTATTAAGAAATAAAGTTGAATTTATCGATTCATATATTGATGAATTCCCCCTTGATAAGTCCTATCCCTGGCACAAATTGAAGAAAAAGATGCATAAAGTTATGATTGTCAGATCAAGAATGATAAATGATTAATTATTGTTTTTTTAATAATTTTCTAAAACGACGTTCTTTTATCATTGAAAATCTAGCAGGGTAGGGATGAATGATCTTTCCTCCACACTTCTTGCACGGATCATTTTTTAGAGAATAGTGATAGCATTCAATACATCGATAAAGAGTTTTCAATTTATTCACCTATTATCTTTTCTTTCAATTTTGTACTCAACATCTAACTTTTCTTTGGCAAGTTCCAAAGTTTTGACTATTCTATCATATACATCATTTACTTCCTTCACAGTTTTACCCTGAAGATAAAGTCTGTACATAGGTGCTCCAATTGTGGTTAATTCACTAATGACGTCTGGATACTTTTCGATTACTTTCTGCACGGTATACAGTAACTTCTTTACCTGAATCACTCCATCTGGTGCAAAACTTCGGATACCCATATCTGCAGTGATTGAGACAATGCTTATTTGGATGCTTATCTCTGCAACCTCATGCATTATTTTTGCTAGATTCTCATCAATTTCCATCCCCTCCAAGGCAGATAATCCCACGAAGGTAAGTTCTTCAAATCCATTAAACATTGAACCATAAGCGTCGATAAAATGATCTTCAATTAATGCTCTAATCTCATCCTCAGATTTTTCAGATTTTTCTGCAACCAGATTAATCATAACAACAGCTGCATTTTGACGTTTGAATTCTGAAATTTTATCTTTTTTAATTTGATCAGAAACTCTCTTTAAACTAATATCTACTTGACCAGTATCTGATTGAACCCTTAGTACCTTGGCCACAACCTGTTGGTCTATTCGTACAAAGTTCCTTATATTCCGAATCCATGTACCTGCAATTTCTGAAATGTGGCAGTATGATTCGACTGTTTCATATTCTTTCAGCTTCACATATATTCCATGTGATGTAATTTTTGAAACAACTCCAATAACAAAATCATTTTTCCTGGGGAGTTCTACATTATATGCCTTTTCCAAATTAATCGCCTATAATAAATCCTATCAAAGCCATGATATAATATTTGTGTTCATTTCCTTATTGAAATTGAATTTTATCTGATGAAATATAAGATTTTAATTTGTCGCGGATCACATTTTTCCAACTATCATCATCGGTGAAACCCAGTTCTATACCTAATCCACTTCTTTTCAGCTTGGCAGCTGCTGCCATGGTGGTTCCTGAACCAAGAAATGGATCTAATACCGTTTCACCAGAGAATGAATACATCCTAATCAGACGCTCCGGCAATTCCATGGGAAACATTGCGATGTGATCATTTTGTCTCTCAGGTACAATCTTCCAGGTATCTTGGAACCATTCTCGTCGCTCCTCAAGGGTAAATTTGGACTGTTCCTTTTGATCCATACTCACACGTGGTCCCTTTCCCAACTTCTTGAAAACTATTATGTGCTCATAATTTATAAAAAAGTGTCCATCTCTTGGATTGTAAACAGATCCCATGATTTTACCGCCTCCTGATGTATTTGAGGTAGTCACCTTTTCCCAGTGTATGGTACCATTGAAAATCACATTATCAAATGATTTCATTATATTGTTTATCAGGAAAGCGTGATGGGGGATCACATGGTATGGTTTATCATTATTACTCCGCACAAACTCATCACCTACGTTGATAACCAGTCTACAACCCTCTTTGAGCACTCTAAAGCACTCCCTCCATACCTCGATTAAGGATTCATGATAATCTTGAAGGGATTGGTGATACCCAATTTCGTTCTCTTTTTGGGAGTACTGTTTTAATCTTCCATATGGTGGTGAGGTAATTACCAAATGCACTGTTTGATCATCTAGATCCTTTAGTCTCTGACGGGTATCACCTTCTAATATTTGGTAAGTTAATTCATCACTATCCATTATTACAGTACTCGCGTGATTTTGATTGGAAATAAGAATTAAGGTTGACGAGTCGAATAATGTCTTGTAAATAATCTATGTGTATCATCTTCATTTTCGATTTCTTCCAAAATTCGTTTTTTGATGAGATCCTTAATACCTCGGATCTTCGTTCTCTCCTCAAAGTCCTCGTATGACATAAATGGAGTCATTTTTCTTTCTTCCAATATGATCCCCAGACTTTTGGGTCCAATTCCCTTGATCAGGTGAAGTGAATGTTGACGCAAACTAATAGGTCCTGCTTTATTAATCCATTTGACAAATCTGACGGCATGACTGTCCAATATATTATCGACGGAAGTTACAAGTTGTAGTTCTCCAATGGGTGTTAGATCTTCAAATTTTATCCTGCCTATTATTGCCTTGATATTATTATCGTCATCCCTGCTCAATTCAATCGCATCCAGTAAATTTACCATATTTGCATCTTCTGGAATAATTTCAAGTAGAGTAAACCAGGTGGTACCTAGGATCTGAATAATTGTTTCATTCTTATACTTGTCTCGTCTTCTCCTCATCTCTGATGTGACGATGTCCAATACAATTCCCTTCTCTTCAAATTTCTTTTTTTGAGCAGGGTATCGTCTTTGTTCTCTTCGAGGACCATTTCTACCATAATTTCTTCCATACGACATCTGTTTCACCTGTTATTTTTCCCGATTTGACTGAGGCACTAATTATTACAATATGTTCAAAGACTTTTCAAAAGCCTACCTAAAGCATATCCTCGGGGATGATTGATTCATCAGTTTCTTTCTCTTCTTCAATGAATTCTGTTTCTTCAGTATCATCATTTATTTGGATTTCTTTATCTTTTTTGCTTAACCTCTCAATAGATGACAAAGTATCAAGAATTTCTTGGATTGTCTCTGTTTCCATCAAGGTGGCATCTTTATCCAATAATTGGCGAACCTCATCAATGGTATCGGGCATGTAATTAGCAAGTGTGATTGCACCTTTGTGTGATATTCTGAACTTCTCCATAAGCCCATCAATCAGCTCTTTAGCAGTTGTGCCATTAATACGGGCCACTAACTGGGCGTGTTCAAGAGCAATTCTCTGAACATATGATAGGTCATCTGTCTCTTTTAATCGGTCCAATAATATTTCTCTCACTTCTGGTAAGGAAATCAATTCACGATGATGTATCTCTTCTGGCAATTAATTCACCTTTATTGCTTGGATGCTCTTAGGTGTTCAGGTCTTGAGATAATTATTTTATCCATTTGTCCACTCTTAACCTTGACAACATATGATTGGCCTCTTTTCTCAATAACAGTTCCAGAGGTACCATTGTATCTTCGATGTGGTCTACCACCTTGAATACCGGAATTAATAATGAGATCCACCTTTTCACCTACTTGAACTGGTTCAAGCAAGTATCTCAGGCTCTTCAAACCTCTCTTCCTTGCATGTTTTCTGAACAATCTTCGAGTTCTGTTGTTAAGGCCTTTACTTTTTACCATATATATTTCTCCAAGCTGTTTTTCTCGTGATGTTTTTTAATAATTGTTAAATCGTACAAAAAAATAATTGAAGTTGAATTAAAACAATTCCTTATCATCAACTTCTAGAACATCAAGTTCGGTACAGATCGCATTATTTTGCAAAATACTACTAATGCATGGATCCGTTCTACCATCATCACCGGAAATAAACTCCTTGATATAAGCTCCCCCCTGAGCTTTGATTCTTAATTCCAGTTCATTTTCCTTACTGCTAATTATATCCACTCGGTATATTGTTTTATTCCTTATTTTATCTGCTCTTCGATGGCTAACTCTGTGTGGGGTTTGTTGATTCAGCGGTATCGGATTCTTCCCCAGATCTTCCAATTTTGCAATCAACTCCGAATTGGCGGGGTTTAATAGCTCAACTTTGGCCCTGTATACTTTGAATGAACTTGGAGCCTCAGCTTTTATTTTTTTAACAATATCCTTCTCACAAAGTTGAATATGTGTGATCTGAACTTTATCCGATCTATTAACCTCTTCAGAGGCCTTGATAATATCTATATTTCTGATATATGGTTTTTTCAATTCCAGAACAAACGGTCTTCCAGTTCCCAGCATCAGTGCATCAATATCTTCTCTCCCTGCACCATGAAAACTGGTGATTTTTGTATCAGCCATCCTGCCAAAGGGTTCAGATACAAGCCCCTCAACTGTATAAGGGTATTGCTGTCCAGAATCATTGCATTCCCCACACCCCCTTCCCTTGCAGTGAGTACAGGGCCACTTGGTTTGTGGGATCCCTCTTTTCAATTTTTTATATTTACCAAGAATAAAAATAGATTTTACCTGCAGATCAAACCTCGGGGTACTTTTTGCATTGATGAGGATAGTAATGTCAGGCAGCTGTGTTTGATAACTTTTATTGGTTCTTTCAGTAATTCTAAGACTGATCTCACGTGCAATTTCCACTTTTAAGTATCTAGGGATCACTTCATAAGCCTTCCAAATGGAATCTGATTTTTGGAGACTGTTGTGAAGCTTTACACCAACTAGGAATGAATCAAACTCTCTTTTTTCAAGCTGATGGATAATTTTTTCCATGGTGGCAATTGATTTCTCAACTATGCCCATGCAAATATCACACAGTTCGGGCTCAACTGATTTATTCAGAATTTCCTCTGGTAATTGTTCTGCAATTCTTAGAGAGTAATCAATCTCATTGAAATCAGGTTTGGGATCCACAGCTCTTCCCAGACATCTCTTGCAACAAGATTTTTCATTTGTAAGTTTCTCAAGTATTTTTGTAATCATTATTTTCACCCTTTCATATAGTTTAACCATACAACAGCCTGGGATGTTGAGGTAGCAGGGACTTTCAATGGCTTACTATCAGCATATGCTGACATGAAGATAGTTCCTGTATCTGGTTTTTTTGATAGATCTTCAATTTGATCCAGTTTTAAGTGATGGTAAGGTTTGATGTATTCCTCAACCACGGCTCTGTGGACCTCAATTCCAGGGGTACTTCGTTTCATTTCTCCATCCCTTAATTCCAATCCTACATTATATGCCTTTGAGATTAGTGATGCAGCAGATCTCATGCTAGGTTCTAAATATCTGACATACTCACCATTAATTGTAATACTTACATCATCGACAACAATACGAAGACTAAGATCCTTTCTGAATCCATGACTCAAACAGAACCAATTTGTCACAGTTTCAAAAATATTGGACCATCCATGACGATCTTCTACATTTGAACTGTGCCATTTCAACTTCTCAGGAGGTGGGGTCTCAGCTTTTATTACTATCATTTAATTCAGCCTAAATTCATTCCGCCAAGCATATCTAGGGGATTTTGGGATTGTCCTCTACCTCTCTTCTTTGTTCCCTTCATCATCCTCTTAATCATACCTTCAGACATCTTTTTCTGTTTTATCAGTTCTCGGACCTTGGTTAACTCTACACCAGCCCCTCTAGCAATTCGATTAATTCGTGAAATACCTAATTTGACCTCTCCATCCCTTTCAGAAGGCGTCATGGAGAATATTATATTCTTGAATTGTTTCATGGTATCTTTGGACATGTCTAACATATTGTCATCCACATTGGCAGACAATCCTCCTGGTAATTTGGTGAGTAGACTGCGCATGCCTCCCATCTTGTTCATAGAATCAAACATTTCTATCATATCAGTGTATGATATGTTTCCTTTCATCATCTCCTTTGCACGATCTTCATCAGGTTGAATTTCGGCACGCTGAACTTCATCAATCAATGCCTCCATATCCCCAATTCCCAGTATTCTTCCTGCGAATCCCTTGGGATTGAATTTCTCCAGTTGTTTGATATCTTCACCCACACCGATAAATTTGATTGGTGCTCTTGTGGCGGCTGCAGCAGAAATGGCTCCACCACCTTTGGAGGTACCGTCTAGCTTTGTGACAATGATGCTACCAATTTCCGTTGTCTCGGCAAAAGCCTTTGCTTGATCATAAGCACTCTGTCCAAGGGTTCCATCAATAACTAGTATGATCTCATCTGGATTGATTTTTTTATCCAGAGTCTTCATCTCCTTAAGGAGTTCTTTCTCCTCCTTGTGACGACCAGCGGTATCGATAATTATTACATTCTTCTCATCCTTGAAATGCTTAATCCCATTCATTGCAAGCTTAATTGCATTATTCTCATCTGGATTTCCATAAGTCTCGACGTTTATTCTATCTCCAAGCTGTTTCAGCTGATCATATGCCCCAGGTCTCCATGTATCCGTGCAAACAAATCCCACCTTCCACTTTTCCTGTTGTAAATAATTTGCCAGCTTACCAATCGTTGTAGTCTTACCAGACCCTTGTATCCCGATCATCATTAACAAATTAGTGTGTTTTTTCTTGAGTTGAAGAGGATATGATTTTCCTCCCATTACACTAGACAATTCCTCATAAACAATATTGATCATGTGGTCTCTTCTGGTGATACCTTGAGGAGGTTTTTCTGATAGAGCTCTTTCCTGCAAATTAGATGCCATCTGAGATGCAATATCAATTTGAATATCAGCCTCTAATAGGGCTCTGAATATATCATTTTTTAGTTCCAAAATTAATGCTTTGTCAATACCCTTTCCCATTAACTTGTTTAATGCACTTGACAATGATTTGGTTAGATCAGATAGAACCACAATTTTCAAAGGCATTGAATAATTAAAAACCTATTTTTTGCTTACAATTTGATTCAATCAAATTTTTTATCACTAACTTTCTCGAGTTCAAATATGGCAACATCTATTGCAAGATCACCTGTTTTGACAGCGTCATCTTCGATTAACTGGATTAAATAATTTTCCCATGTCAAATCCGTACCCAATGCGTTCTGCCATTCCTCAAATCCAGAGTTAATAGCCTCCCAACTCATCTGGTGGTGCGTACAGAATTTATCCTCTGTATCCCGTTCACAATTTTTGATTTCACATTTATTCATTTATTTGACCTCACTTTCCCTTTTAGTTTAGTCTTTTTGATCTTTATTTCCAACTGATCTTTTTTAGAAACAGAAGGTTTCTTCTTGGGTTTCCCTTTAAGTCTAGTCTTTTTGATCTTTATCTCGGACCCATCTTTTTTCAAAGCAGGAGCTTTCTTCTTCGATTCCTTCTTTCTATTTTCGATGTTCTTGAGGTATTCTTCCCTAATGGGACATTCAGGATTAAGACAGAGTAACCATGGCTTTTTACCTCCATGCACTCTTAACTGTGGAAAACCATCTGCCTTACATTTGTCTTTAGTTTTTTCCAGTCGTCCTCGTTGGGGAAGGGGGAATGTGTTGGTACATCTCTGATTGTCAAAATATAGGGTACAACCAACAAACCTCTTTCCAGTGGATTGGCTTCTTATTATTTTCAAATTTCCCTCGTTACAGACATTACATGTTTCAATAATGAGTTCCTGTTTGCGTTGAGTTCTTAGACCATGATCAATCAGACTTCCCATCTGTTGTTCATTGGATTTCAAATCAGCCAGCATTCTGTGAAGATGCAGTATACCCTGTACAATTGCATCGGATAATGAGAATATACTATCGGAATTCTCATTGATACCCTGCTCGACCAGATCACCCATTCTCTCCAATTCTCTTGATAGTTCTACAGAGATTACCTGGGGACTGTAATTTTCGAGTACCTCGTTTACAATCATCCCAATTGGGGTGACATGAATTGGGTCTCCCTGCATATATTTTCGATTTATTATGCTTTGAATAATTTCTGAACGGGTTGCCTTGGTACCCAGTTCATTGTTTTCCATCTCTTTAAGTAAAGAGGACTGATTATATTGGGGTGCTGGTTGTGTAAATGATTTAATCAGTTCTGATGCTGAAACGGCTAGTGTCTGACCCTCCTTTAATTTGGGTAATTCAGTCTTAGCGGTGTTTCCCTGCACCCCACTCCATGCCCTCCAACCTTTTGTAACGAGTCGACTTCCCTGGAGATAAAATTCTTCCTTATCTATGGTGAAATTCACTCTGTTGCTCTCTTGAACAGCATCCTTACCAAATGTTGCGAAGTATCGGTGAACAATCAATTCATAGATTTTTTTATTGTATCCACTTAATTTAGTTGGTAGTTGATCGGTTGGATGTATACATGGGTGTGCAGGATCTGTTTTCTTACCGATCTTGGGAACTAATTTTTTGTTTTTGGTAAAAATATCCTTTACAATAGTTTTAAATCCAGCTCTTCCACCTATTTTTGTCAAAATTTCCAAATGATCCATATCGGGTGGATACTGCTCACTACTTGTCCTTGGGTAGGATATAGCTGCATCCAGATACAGTGCCTCAGCAGCACGAAGAGTATTTGAGGGTGTTATCTTGTGATATCTATAGGCATCACTCTGTAGGGAAGACAAATTGTATGGAGCAGGGGGACTTATTTTCCTTTTATTCTTCACAATCTCTTCAATCAAGCCATCTTTACCCTTAATTGAGGAGTATACCTTTTCAGCTGGATTTAATTGATCAATGAATCCCTTTTTGTGATTTACTGCCAAATCGGGATATTTCTTAAGGATAATTTGTATCTTAAATCTTGGAATTGGAACATAGGTATCAATCTCAAGCTGTCGTTTGGCCACAAAAGAGAGTGTTGGTCCCTGAACTCGTCCTGTAGATAATGTATGATATCTACCTGAGTAATTTTTAAGCGATAGCATCAGGGCTCGTGAAAGATTTATACCCCACAACCAATCCAGATAGTGTCTCATCAATCCACGATTGTACATCCCTAAATTGATCTCACCTGCGGTACTCTTTGATCTTGCCATATCATATGCATTATTGATTTCTTTTTTAGCAAATGATGAGAACTTAAGACGCCTTGTCTGATTCAATGCATCATTATTAACCAATTGTGTCAGGGTAAGTGCACCGATAACTTCACCCTCCTCATCATAATCTGTAAGTACTAGATATTTTTCTGCAGAATTAGCCAATTGTCTAATGGCCTCAATGGTGGCCTCAATTCTGTTATTAAATTTCTGATCCAATTTATTTGATGCCTGACTTATGGGTACCCATTTGAAATCATAAACTGGATACTGCCAACCCGATCCATCCTGAACCAAGGTGAAAAGATGACCAAGAGCTGATAGAATTACAATTCTTTCCTTATTCTTAGTGATCAGCCAACCTTTGACAATATGAAGAACCGTTCCTTTTTTTGTTACCTTGATTGAGAATTCTTTTGCCTTCACATCGAGTGTCTGTGCAAGTCTTTTTGCTGCACTTGGTTTTTCTGCAATACCAAAGGTATATGGTTTGGATTGTACATATTTTGGAACATCAATAAGATATTGTTCCACAGCTTTGCTCAAAGGTATAATTCGCCTCTATATTTTTGTTTGAAAATTCACTAAAAAAAGTTGCGAAATTACATGTGTGAAAAAAAGGTTTTTGTTCTATAATTCCGAGTTTTGAATTGAGTATTATGTATGCAGTAAAAATCTCGGGAACTAAACTTTCCTGTGTCTTAGAGAATGAATCCGGTCAATGGATGTTACGCATTAAATTAGAAGCAATAACAGAGGCAGAAATGGCTGTCACTAGATTTGATAGAAAGAATCTGTTATCAAATTTGGAAACACTTCTTGAAACCATTAATCTAAACATTAATGATTTTCAGATTAAACTAATTCACAAAGAATTAGTCTCACAAATAGCCCATCTTTTATCTCAGGATCCTGATGTTCAGAGTGCCTCGGATACTGGCGATGCAGTTGCTGCAGATGATCCCAGATTTGGTCAATTATTGAGTAAGATAACTAAATTAGAAAAAATTATTAGCGAGTTGGAAGATAGAGTTTCCCGCGTAGAAGGTATGATGAGTTAAATTTATAATAGTGACATTATTATATCCCTTGTTATTTTTCCCTCTCTAATTATTTTTAATTCCTTAGTCAATGATACGATTGTGGAAGCTTGTTCACTTAGAGTTCCTTCCCATGATATTATAAAATCCACCCTCTCCTTCAATTCGTTATTTATCGCAAATACAGATCCTGATGGCAGCTCTCCCGAGATGTTTGCACTAGTTGTAACAATTGGATATCCCACTGCCCTGATTAACTGTAAAAACCAATCTCCCTTGGGAACTCTCACACCGATAGTATCTGAATCAATTCCATAAAGATCAGTACTATATTCTTTTCTATTCAGAATAAGGGTTAGTGGTCCAGGTAATAGATCAAGTATTCCACGATACTCATCCGATATATTAGCAAAATCAAATATATGATCGGTATCAGAAAAGGCATAGGATATCGGTTTGTCAAGATCTCTTTGTTTGATCTCAAACAATCTCTCCACACTATTTAGATTACTACCAATACATCCAATTCCTGCTATGGTATCTGTGGGATAAATAAATATCTCACCCCCAAGTACCCTTCTCACAATCTCATCCATTCTATTGACTACTTGATCAAGGGGGATAATCACAAATTAATCAAGAACAGGAACCTTATGTGTCTTTCTCCAAGCTCCGAGCTGTTTGGTAAATCCGATTTGACTATTCCCGCGCTTGCTATCGATGAGTTAATAAATTTCGATAGTTCCCTTGAAAATGAGACCGCATATAACTGTGGGTTTCAACTAGTGTAGACGGTTTAATCCGTAGACACATACAATAATGAGCTCATAGTGAAGCCTGGTATCATGATCCGTTTGGGTCGGATTGCTCGGGGGTTCGAATCCCTCTGAGCTCATTTTTTCTTCTATTATCTTTTCAATTCACTCACCCGTAATTAGTAGGATTAAATAAAGATAATCACGTCAGTTAGCTCAAAGAATTGCTTTTGAATTACATAGTATATCAAAAACAAATTATATGTTACCATGAATTTTGATTTGTAGATGACAGTATCAATTAGAATTGATTCAATATATGATAAGGCACTGGCTAAATTATTAGAGGAGAATGAGGATATGTCAATAATTCCCTCCGTTCCCTCAGCTGAGATGATTGATTCAGGAAATATCACCCCACATGATGTGCATATCTCTGATATGGAAAAAAGAGAGGGAATCGTTATCAAGGGAGTTGGATCCGCAGTAACTAAGATTGTCAAGAATTTGCAGGCTACCTTACCCGATAGCATAGTATTTAATCATGATGTACATAGAGATTCGATTTATCTAGCTGAGGTTACCAAATATATCTATCGTAAAAGATTAGCAATCATTGATCTAGGAGGAGAGATTAAGGGAATACTATTCAATGCGGAGTCCAATGTTGGTGATAGGTTATTACTACAGATTAAGGAATTATCAACCGAGGTGGATAAATTACCGGTATGCTCTCAAATACTTACTCTAAGTGGAAATTATTGTATTTTGGAAGTAGGCTCCAATTTTGTAAGGATATCAAGGAAAATCAAAGGTGCAGATCGAAAACGTCTGCATGAGCTTGGAAAAGAATTATTACCGAAGGGTTTTGGATTAATACTACGTACAAATTCGCTTGCCGCCAGTCGTGAGGATCTGGAATTTGAGATCTCCCAGCATCTTGAGCTTTGGGATCGAATATCTGAGGAGAGATTATCCATGTCTGAACCCAGAAGACTGGTTTCAGGTGATGTTCAAACTGAGATGATACTTGGTTATGCATCAAAACAATATTTTGATGAGATAATAGCTGAATCAGGGCCCATTATACCTGGCTTCCACTCATTCAAATCATACTCCATGGCAAGTGGATTCACTCTTGAATTCGCACAACATTTCATAGATAAGCTGGATCCAAATGAGATGGCCAAAGTACTGAACAATATGATTCTGGATGATCATTACACAGAGAATAATCATATCAGAGCAGAATTCATTTTCAGTGATGGTGGCAAAGATGAGGTAAGTTTGGGTGATATAGTATCCATTGAAGATACAATCAAAACCAAAAAGATTTTGGAAAATGAGAATAAAATTGGTAATTTCACCGTATCCAAGAATGATATCAAGGAGACAATTCTATCTCCTGGAACTTGGGTTGTCCATTACAAATACTACTCACATGAGACAAACGAAAAAATCGGAGAGAGGCTACAACTGGTTACTCCTATGGATCTGGTATTTAGAGGCAGAGTTCGAGCTTTTGACATGGGTGTAAATATTTACAAGAATTCAGTTACCAAGGAGATAATCAAAAGCACACGAACAAAGAATAATATTAACATGCTTGAGAAGGGTATGATTACCGAGGAGATGGACGATAAACTTGCCGAAATCCTAGGTATAGCCATTGATTCACTTGAAAACGAAGATGATGAGATAATTGTTAAATTTGAATAGCTGATCGAATGATAAAAAGAAATCTGGATTGTTTTCTTGAAATCTTGAAGAATACAAAAAGAAAATTAAGAACCGCTGAAATATTAGAGTATACCACACAATTTCCTGATCTGTGTACTGGGTGTAATAGTGGAACTGAAGTTATCTCTGCAGGACTGGAACTGTTACGCATGGGAAGAATAAATCGTGAGATTGGAAAGGGTGGCTTTCTGTGGTCTCTGAGGAATTAAGATGAATCTAATACTGGCAATAACCGGTGCATCAGGTGTTCAATATGGATTAAGAATTCTGGAGCAACTGGTAGTACACAAACACGAGGTGGATCTGATTGTATCCGACAGTGCAAAAAAAGTGATGTCCCATGAAATATCAGCTCCCATTGAACCAATACTTCAACTGGCCAGAAAAACATATGATCTAAACGACATTGGCTCATCAATCGCTTCTGGAACATCGAAAATAGACGGAATGATAATTGCTCCATGCTCGATGAAGACACTTGCAGCAATTGCCACGGGATACACGGAGAATCTTATTCATAGAGCTGCTGATGTAATGTTGAAAGAGAATAGGAAATTATTACTACTGCTCAGAGAGACACCACTGCACAGGATACATCTTGAGAATATGTTACGTGCAAAGGATGCCGGGGCAATTATAATGCCTGCCTCACCAGGCTATTATTTCAAACCCAAAACAGTGGATGATCTAATTAATTTTATCACTGGTAAGGTATTGAATATGTTTGATGTGGATCATGATTTATTCGAACCATGGGATCCAAGTAAATAGAACCTAGAGCTGATCAATATGAAGATAGTCATTGATTCTGGAATTTTTATGAATATATCCTATCTACCTGAAATCGAGGGAGATATCTATATTCCATCCAGTATCCTTGATGAGGTCAAGAGTTACAACGCTAAGAATGTGATGGATCTTGCACTGGCAAACCAAAAGGTAATAACATTACATCCTGAGAAAATATACATACAAAAAATAAATGACCTCGCCAGATCAATGGGTCAAACAAGACTATCTCCCCAGGATGTAGAGGTACTGGCACTGGCACTTTCACTGAGTGAGCATGATGAGGTAATGATCATCACCGATGATTATGGACTGAAAAATATTGCTCATCAATTGAAGATGAAAACCATGGGTATGAAAACCAGCAAAGGAAACAAGAGAAGAGAATATAGCTTCATCTGTCTTGCCTGTAATTCAAAATTTTCCCGAACCATCGATGAATGTGAAACATGTGGTCATAATAAATTTAAGCGTGTATGGCGTTAACTTGGGATAGCTTGCATAATCCTTTAAAAAGAACCCAATTTGTATTATATTGTAATGGATGGAAGAAATAATAATTCAAAACAGTACAACCTTCAAGCAATATATTACGGAACATAAGGCCAAAATACAGAATTTCTACTAAATAAAATATGGAATGAAAATAATGAAACCTAAGTGCTTGATAGTAGACAAACTCGAAAGTTTATATAAATAGTTGATAAAATTATTCCCTTCTCAAATAACCATGGATTTCAATTAGATTCAAAAACCGAGAACACTTCTTTACCAATAATAGTTAATTCACACCAATCATATGTGATTGTATATACCTCACTAATAATTGAATTAGGGAATTTTAGTTTCATCTGATAGTATTTATTAACAAATCAATCCTCCTCTAATTTCTCAACTAGTTCGTTATACTGATCATATAATTCTTCCAATTTACTTGTTTCATGACCTTTTTTAATCAAGCGATCGATTGATTCTCGTATCAATTCCGTATAATCTGACGAATCCACAGTATCCATGTAAACCCAACCCGTACCCCATCCGAATAAGGATAATATGGAAACAGAATTCTCCTTATTCAATTCACCTATCGTCTCTGCAT
>DAOUUM010000106.1 GCA_030668165.1 Candidatus Heimdallarchaeota archaeon | reverse complement strand
TACTTAGCACGATTGATTTTGAGGAAGAGAACAGCTTGAACATGCTTCTCGATAGTTCTACTTTTGAAAGAAAACATAAGGATTTATTCGAAAAAGAGGTGAGGAAGCTACTCAAACTGAAGGAATCTGAATTCGCTCTTGGCGAGGATCAAATAATCAGGAAGAAGGAATTAATTCCTGAAATAATAAGTGAACGAATTCCAGAATTCTGGATAGAAGGTAAAACAATGCTATCTTATCCAGAAATTGGAATTATATATGGTCTAACTGAAGAAGAAACTAGAGTCATCATTCAACACCTAGCTGAAAATAATTTATTAAAAAATACAACTAATTACCCATTAGATGAGATATTAAAACCCCGTTCTTAATTAACGAACAGCAAATAAATCAAGAATAAATATATTTGAAACTTTTTCTGTTGCTCCACTTAATCAAAAATTTCGAAAACATTGAAATATCTTCTTTCTTGATGAGCTCTACAGTCTGTTCGACAAAAACAATATATTCAACTCTATCCAATTTAATCTCTTGTGGACCATCACCATCTTCGAATTTCAGAGTATCTTCATTTAGTTCAATTATTCTTCCAGCAAGGCTAATATCAATATTATCCTTGGTGTAGAGCAGGATATTTCTATTTAACAAATGTTCAAGAATATTTCTTTGTTCTTTCATCTTACTCTTACGAAACTCTATGCCTAGAGGTGAAAATGATACAATTAACTCATCACCTGAATAACTCTCACCATTCAGACTAATTTTAGTATCTGCCCACGATTCACCAAATTCAATGCTTTTCACAGTTTCTAACCTGCTCACTCCATTTTCAAAGATGATTAATACATTACCAACCAAGTTTTCAAAGAAGGAGAGTGGTTGTCCCAATCTGTCAAATTTAATTTCCTGAGGTGTGATATCTTCATCTTGTCCAGCGGTAACAAAAACAACTCCATCATCATTTTGTTCATAGGAAATTGGTTGGACAATGCTTCCATTTTTGAGGAAGTATTTCTCACCTTTCTTGAATAATTTTGTGCTATAAGTAGCCAGATCCACATTTTTATCACCTATCACAGCGTGATATGGAGTTGATGCACGATTTGTCTTCACAATCTCAGTTACCTGTCCAGTGATCAGATCCTGTGTAATTGAATTGTATGCGATCACATCTTCATTGACCAATGGAATATAACCATGATCCCAGGTCATGTAGTCAAGGACTGTATCGAGAGATTCTTCGCCATAAAAACTTAAATACTTTTCATCAATAAGGGCGGAGAATTCTTTATGCACCGCAGTTATCTCCTTAATGGCATTTTTACGCATGAAGAAACCAAGTAATCGATATGGATAAAATGCAGTTCTCTTTGGATTAAGCTCAGGAATAACCAGGGCTGCAATTCTATATACGGTCCTGGGATGTGATTGGAAAACATTTGCAAATGCTGCTCCTCTGGAAGGACTAACAAGATCTTCAAATAATAATCTTCCAGCCTGGGCTGTAAATCGTTCTCTTTCAGGCTTGGTATATTTTCTATCTGTCAACAGATTAGCAGAGATACCAAGATCAGCAGCCACACCATTGTAAAATCCCTCTAGTTTGAACAATGCCTGAGCAAGCTCTCTTGAATAACCTGCTTTTTTGGTAGTATTATCTGCATCACCCTCTAAAATCCTGATAAATACAAGGAGCACAATGAATAATGCATAACTGAAGATATAATATCCCACAAAACCAATTGTAGAAACTGATTCTTTTGGTAGGAAGGAATAATCAAGACTGGTAGCAGGAATGGCAAGAGCTTTTTTGATACCCAACTCGACTATGCTGATAAGTAATAGAATTACAATATGATGGCGAGAGGCATGGGCTAATTCATGACCCACGATACCCTTGATGTCATCATCAGAAAAATCAGTAATTTCTGAGGAGATAAAAGCAACCCTCTTATCATGAAATGGTCCATAAGCAAAAGCATTGATAATTGGTGCGGAAACAAAACCGACCTTGACCTCGTCTTTTATTCCCATTGTTTGAGCTACCTGATTTACCTTGTCTAGGATTTCTGGGTTATCAACTGGTTTAACTCCCATGAGCACAGTTAATAACCATCCAGAGATGAAGTACATTCCAATCATGACTATTGTCAAGGCCTCAAAAGTACCAAAATCAGCAAAAATCACACGTGTTCTCCAATCCCCGTCAATACCAAGATAGTTATAGGCCTGTATCAATCCATTTTCATCAACCGGAAAGACTGTCTTTCTCAATGCGATAATTCCAGAATATACAATTCCAAATAAGAACAGGTATACCACTTGTGGAGATGAAAACCTTGATACCAGTATGAATTTTCTTCCAAAGAAGATGAATGATATTAGCAAGAAAATGGGAAATGCTATATTAAATGATGTGGCAAATATAAAGTCATTTGGTTCGGCAGGCTGGACAATTAAATCATAAATTACCTGTGCTGCTCTCCCAATGAGAATTACCATATATGTTACAGTCGTAGCTGCAATTAGTTTACCCCAAACAGGGGTATCCCTCATTTTAATTGTCTCAACTACCATAAGAATTGACATACCTGCTAATAACCCCAGAATAAGGTCCTGAAGTGCAACAGTCACCAATCCAGCCAATAGGACCATTAGCCAGAATATCAGTTGATCGGATGTTGAATCATGTTTTATGACCTGTTTTAACTCGGATAAAGTCAAGATTAGACCAATAACTGTTAATATTATTCCGATAGCTAAAATTGAGTACTCTGATAACCATATTGATAACTCTGATAATAATGTCACATTTTGTCCTTCCTTTTTTTGCTTTTTAATCTCTAGTTACAAGCATATTTAATCTCCGTAATCTGATAAAATAATTTTAGAAAGTTGTGCATAAAATGTTTTTACAATTAGATTATCACAAGCATTGATAGTAGACATAAATAATAATAAAGATGAAAAATCAATTCTCATTTGTCTTAATAACAATATATTATTGCAAAATTTTATATTTCACTAATTTTGGAGTCGTAATAACCATAATTATTATATAATTTTAAGGAGAGAAATTATTATGCCAAAAGTTGGACACTATTTTGTTAACACTAATATGCTGTATTGGAACACATACATCTGGATAGATCGTGTTTCAGATACTGAGCTCCATATTGGATTAACAGATTACGGTCAGCAAAATCTTAAAGATATCACAAATATTAATGGTCCATCTGTAGGTCAGAGATTTGAGCAGAATGGATTGCTCATGACAATCGAATCTATCTCCAGAGAATATCCGGTTAAATCTCCGGTATCCTGTGTGATCACCCATATTAATAATGATGTGCTGCTATCACCTGAGTATCTGAATGAGGACCCTTTTGAGTATTGGATAGTTAAAGTAGATGCTCTTGATCTTGGTGAATTGGATCTATTGATTGATGGGGAGAGTATGGCTGATGAAGTACTCGAAGAAGTTGGTTTGGAACGAAGATCAGTCATGGATTCTTCTGATGAAAAAATAGTCGATGATGATTTTGATTACGAGAACGAGTTCACAATAGATTCACCTGAAGATTTTGATGACGATAGCGATTGGTAGAAATTATCTAAAAAAAATATCAATTTAAGGACTCAATTTCATATATTTTGGCACTAAGGTTTTTATTAACATAAATGCAAACTAAATCGTGTCAGAACTCTGCTGGGCATGTGGTAAAGAAATCGATAAGGATGCAGAAACATGTCCACATTGCAGTATGCCATTAACCAAGGATGAGTCACAGATTGACGATCTGGACGATTTTCTCTCCGGTAAAAATGACGTTACTGCTGAAAAAGATGATTTATTGGATGCTGAAACCGAAGAGGAGATCATGCCCCCTATCCCTGATTTTGGTGATGAATTCGAGGGAGTAATGTCAGATTTTGATGCCGATATGCCGTCAATTCCTGATATGGGTGAAGAGGAAGCTATGCCCTCAATACCCGATTTTGGTGATGAATTTGAAGCCGTAATGACTGAATTCAAAGATGAGGGCGAAACAGATGTAATTCTCAAAGCAGAATCACCAAGAAAGATCTGGTTCAAAATATTGGCTCCCCAATGGCTCTATTGGTCTGTAATACTGTTAATCATATCTTTTACAGAGATCAGGACATTACATCCACATATCAATCCTGGTGATCTGAATTTTACAAGTCAAATACCCGATCTTGATATCATACCTCACTTTTTTGTATTCTCATGGTTAATTTGGATTCCCATGGGATTTCATTTCGGCTACAAATTAAGAACCAAGGGAATAGAGGCAAAATGGAAGTACATGCTATACTACCTGATTGGATACTTTTTCTCACTATTATTGATAGTCCTAATTCTGATGTTTATTCTCAATCCCCAATTTTTATCAGGCACTTTGAATCCTCAGAGCTATATACTCACAGTTTACCTTATTTTCACAGTGTATAATTTCTTTATCAGCATTATAACACTTGGTGGGGCACTATTCGCCATTTCATACAAACCATTCTGGAAGAATATTTATGACATCACCCCAATGAGTAAAGTATTAGACTTAAATTAAATCCAATATTATTTAACCTAATTCAAAAGGAATATTCAATAGTTAATTCTACTTAAAAACAAAGAATTTTTGTACCTAGGCAAAATTATTATTTTGAGCATGTGGTCCGACGCTGGTGAACGATACAAGACACCTATTGCTGAAATATTTTCGGCTGAGAACAAATTACAGTTACAATTACTTGTGGAGGCAAAACTTGCTGAGGTACAGGCCTCACTTGGTATAATTTCCAATGAAGATGCTCTGTTAATAGATAAAGCCAGAAGTAAAGTATCCCTGTCAAGAGTTCAAGAAATTGATTCTGAGATTCATCATGATCTGATGGCAATGGTAAAGGGCCTAAGTGAACAATCTGGAAAGGCATCAGGCAGTGTGCACATAGGTGCCACTTCAAATGATATACAAGACACCGTTTTGGCACTCCAGTTAACCAAGGCGAGAGAAATGATTCTGGATCTATTGGATGATCTAAGTTCAATTTTGGCTGATTTATCATTAAAATACAGGGATACAGCAACGATAGGTCGAACCCATGGTTAATTTGCGGTTCCGACAACAGTAGGATTCAAATTTGCTAATTTTCTGTATGAATTACATTTGGCAACAACTAGTCTTCTCAAAGTTCCATGTAATTTATCTAAATTCTCGGGGGCAATAGGCAATTATGCAAGCACCATGAGATCTGATCTAGAAATTGCATTATTTGAGGAATTGGATCTTGTTCCAACAACAATCAGCACACAGGTAGTACCACGAGTTGTGCACGCGGAATATATGAGTGCACTGGCTCTATGTGCTTCGGTAATTGAGCGTATTTCCAAGGAGATAAGAAATCTTCAGCGTTCAGAAATCAGGGAGTGGTTTGAACCCTTTGGCAAGAAGCAGGTAGGTAGCTCAGCCATGCCACACAAGAGAAATCCACACAAATCAGAACGAATTTCTGGACTCGCAAGGATTATCAGGGCAAATGTGATCACATCACTTGAGAACATCTCTCTGGAGCATGAGCGAGATATCAGTCACTCCTCTGTTGAGAGAATAATAATGCCTGAATCATTAAATATTTTGCATTACATTGCATCACAACTCACATCTATCCTTCAGGGTATAGAAATCAACATCGTGGGTATTGAGAATAATCTGAAGAAAGCATCAGGATTGGCAAAATCAGAACAGATATTGAAATTACTTGTAGATCATATTGGACGACAGGAGGGGCATGAACTACTCAGAAAGCATGCTAATAAAATTGATTTTGAAGAGGCTGTGCTGAGTGATGAAGTCATCCTAAAATACATTGAAAAATCCAAATTAAACAGTATCTTTGCAGAGATTAATACGGGTTTATCTTCTGAGAAGGTATCACAAGTATTACTTGAGTACAGTGAGATTTGGATAAATTATCGTAAATGATGAGATTGTTGTACATACTGGTAACTTTGTATACACAATAATTTTAATACTTAATATCTTACATCATTCGTTGAATATGAAAAAAGTAAAAAAGACAAAAACATTATCCTTCCGTTTACTTCAAGAAATATCTGAAAAAATTGAAACAAAAATTGATAGAGGTAAGGGGATCAAGGATCGTACAGATTTTGGTAATCAGGCGGTAAAGGCTTATCTAGAATATTTAGAATTTATTGAATCTTCCAGAGGTGCCATTATTCAAATTATCTTTAACATGAGTGAAAATACTGATATTTCAGAAACACCGGAATTCATGAAATTTGAAGAATACTCAAAATTGGTCAAAAAGAAAATATATCGTGCTTGAACTAAACAATAAAAATTATTGTTTATATTAAGATTCCTTTGACAATTGGTTTTTAATTATGAAGGGTAAAATTATCTTTAATGAGTGACGAGTTTGATGAGGATGGAGTGGCAAAAATACCAAAGGGAGTTCTTCCTGATATTAAAAATCAATTAGTAGGTCACATAAAGAAAAATCCAGAAGATGCTTGGAATTATCTGAACGACCAACTCATAGCAAACGTTGCATTATCCGGAATTCTTCAGGAATTACAGATGGAAATAATAACCAATAACGATGATCAAGCTCAACCCCTTTTGAGTGAAGAGGAGATCAATAATATTAATCAATTTCTTAAGGATTACGAGAAAAAATTTGGTGACATGTTCTCTATAAAACCAATTGTTGCTCAATATGGGCATGCTTTTGCCATTGAATTAATAGCTGAATCATGGAGGAGAAATAATCAATTGATCCAAAAATCATCTATCAATTCCTTGTTGTTGGGTTGTATAACTGAGATCTGGAATGATGTCTCAAAATTGGACAATAACCAGGATAACAGGGTTCTACGTGAGATGGTGATTGATCTCAATACTCGGATAATATCCTTGGCTGATTATGAAAAGGATAAATTTCATAAGCACTGGGAGAATATTTCCTATCCATTATCTAATTTTGTTGAAGAGATGCTTAACAAACAATCCAGTAGCTTGGAAGATCTGCCAACAGAATGGCAATCCCTCCTCATGATGACGAATATGTCTACTGAATCTATGAGTGAATTTCAGAAGAATTTTTCCACTCTTGTTTACAATCAAATTCAGGCCAAATTTGATAGTCTATCAGAGGATCAGAAATTTAAACTTGCACCATGGATCTTGCAATTGAAGAAAAATATGAACATCAACTAAAATTTTTATAAAGTTATGCTTATTATCTGCTGTATCCCCAAGGTAAAGCAGAATAAGGGAGATCATCATACTAACAATTTGTACTTTTGATCTAAAATAATTAAAATTTAATTATTTTATAAATAATATATTTTATATAGTTACTACACAAGGTAATTATTCATAAATTACTTACTAGACAATATTCACAAAATAATGAGAATAAGATAAGTTCGAAAAAATTGATTAATTAATCACATTGTTCCCATTAAGACTTTTAAACTTAATTTAATTCTCGATCGATAGGGACTTTTATTTTGACTAGAGAGATTTTACTCCTTGGACACGGTGGTAGAGAACACAGTTTGGCCCGTTCTATAAAAAAGAGCGACGTCGATCTTGTTAGCTGGTCCCCAATAGTAAATCCGGGTATTGAGACTATAGCAACAAAAATCATTCACAGAGGTTTTACACAGGATCTGGAAAAATCAGAATTAAAATCAGTCGATATGGCTATTATCGGCAGCGAAAGACCACTTGTGGAGGGTATAACAGATTGGTTGACAGATCAGGGCATTGAAGTATTTGGCCCGAGTAAGAAAAATGCCCGAATAGAGGGTTCTAAAATATATATGCGACAATTGATGACCAAACACAATATCCCTGGTAATGTATTGTATTATGTATGTCAGACAAGGGGTGAATTGGTCGACACCTTAGAGGTTAACCACATGGTGGCAATAAAACCTGACGGGCTTACTGCTGGTAAAGGAGTAAAAATTTTTGGTGATCAATTAAAAACCAAGAAGCTAATTTTTGATTATGCTTATGAATTAATGGACAGGGATGGAAGTGTTTTGATCGAAGAATTGGTTACAGGTATTGAATTTTCGCTGCAAGCACTTGTACTTGGCGAAAAAATCATATTTCTGCCCTTGGTCAAAGATTATAAAAGAGCATATGAAGCCGATGTTGGACCCAATACCGGAAGTATGGGATCCTGTAGTTTTGTCAATAATAAATTA
>DAOUUM010000275.1 GCA_030668165.1 Candidatus Heimdallarchaeota archaeon | reverse complement strand
CAATAAGAATAGATTCACAGAAGCTAGAAACAGAAATTTGAAGTATGATCTTCCAGTTTTTCCTGATTCTATTCGATATACATTTGCCATATTACATCTGTCTTAAGAACTCACAGGTATTTATACTAGATTGTTTTTCACGCACACAATGATTCAATTAAATGCAATTCGATATAATTCAGGATTACTATTTTGCTAATAACTTATTACTACACGATCTCAGAAGAATTCAAAATAGAGTATCGATTAATTTGTTATATTCTGCATTTAGATTTGCTTTGGCCTGTGTTCTGGTGTATTTTTCCAGTTTTAATTTATTGATCAGTTTCACGAATTCAGATAATTTCTCAAAATGTTCTGATCCAAAACTATCGTGTAATTCTTCAACGAGAACGAAGTTACTCCCGCCAGAACGCTCGTAATAAGCGATATGGAATTCATCGATTATGGGACCTGTTTGTACATCTGCTTTGAGAACAAATTCAGTATGGTCAGATTTCTCTTTGTCAATTGAACTAGGTGGGGCTGGAATGCTACTTAAACCCGGAACACTTTTTAATTTTGATACTTTAGATACTGGAGATGGTTTTTTAGCAACTACTTTCTTAGAAGTTATAGGTTCAGCAGCCATAGGTTTGAGGGTTCTGGTTTCAACACTTTCCGAAGGTATTTCCACGCTCTTTAATTTAACAGGTGGATCCGCTCCAATTTTTGACTTCAAGAAGATATTGGCGTCCTTATCCTTGGAATTCTTATAAATTGCAACAATCCTCTCAAGTACGTCCTCTATCTCATCATGACTAATCTTAACTACCTTGTGTTTTAACATGAGATTGATTTCTTCAATACCATAATTCTCAAGTCTGATGGTCTCTAAATGAGTGTCTGGACCATGAAGTATCCATATAACTGAATTTTGATCATCCTGTATCATTATAGAGCGATTAGGTCGATACATATTTGAGGTATATCGAATTTTTTCTGCGGCTCCTGATTTATGAAGATAGTAAAATGTAATTTTGGAATTCATTAAACAATTTAGAATTAAACATTTGATATATTTTAATATTAAGTCTTTGATAATTGATAAAAATACTTTAATTTATTTTTTTTATCAAATTAAATAGGCCCTCTCTTCCTCTATAAAATCGACCATTATATGATATCCTTATCAAATTATCAATATCATCTGTTCGTAATTTATCCAAAGCTACCTTATCTCCAAATGAAGCCAGTGAAAATAAAACTATAGTCTTTAATTCTTCATTCTCCATCAGTTCTTCATTGTGATTAATTTTTTTGATTGCATCTTTTGATTTTTTATAATTCCAAAGAGTCATGGCTTCTATTGCATTTCTAAGAACAAATGTGTCTATTTCTCCATCAATCAGATTGAAAATTTCATCTGAATTGGATCTGGTATCAGCATGTATCATTGCTCTGATTACTGTTGCTCTTAATTTTGGATCGCTAGTTTTGATCAACTCTTTGAGAGGACCCTCAACCAATTCCTGGGTGAGATCCCCTAGGATGCTAATTGCGTATATTTTTACATAATCATCGGTGTGAGTGTTGATCACTTTGATCACCTCATCAAAAGATGCATCTCCCAAAATCTCGGCATATGCTTGTACAGCGATCTGTCTAACGGTGGATGCTTCATCCTCCCAACAGGCCTGAATCAACCTCGGGGCCTCATTTGCAGTTCCTACCTCACCTAGTTCTGCCGCTGCTTTTACCCTATCATTGGCATCCAGCGAGTCTAACCTGTCCATAAATGATTTGTAAGGATTACTCATATCTCACCTTGTGCGATCCTGTTTTTATTATGTATTTTAGGAGACAGGAGTTTTGTATTAATCGAATTTGTATACTGAACTCTCATTTATTTCTTCTTACGAATTCCTGCAATTCAGGTATTAACCCCCCAATTCTTAATTTATCCAGTAAGAATGAATTAGTTTTTTTACCACTCATCGAAGTGGACTGGGTAATATTTCTTACCTCGGCAGTATCAAAATTGATGGATAAATGATCTCCTTCTTCAACAAATTTTGCCACTCCCGGAATTTCCATCACTGGTAAACCAACATTGATTGAATTTCTGTAAAATATCGTTGCAAAACTCTCAGCAACAACTGCATCAAATCCTGCTTGTTTAAGTGCTTCTGGAGCCTGTTCTCTTGATGATCCGCTACCAAAATCATTACCGGCCACTAGTACTGTCATGCCCAGTTTTGCAATATCATTGAATACGCCGGGTCTGATTGGTTCCATGATGTGTTTGGAGAATATGGAGGGGTCTCGCAGTTCCAGATATTTACTTGGAATGATCACATCTGTATTGATACCGTCACCAAATTTCATCACTTTTCCGTTGATATTAAGCTCAATCATGTTAGATGACTCCAGAAGATGTAATAACACCAGTTATGGCAGATTGGGCTGCAGTTGCTGGAGATCCCAGATAAACCTTCGAAGTATCATCACCACCCATTCTCCCTATAAAATTTCGATTACTTGTTGAGAGTGCAGTCATTTCTGGACCAACCCTGCCCAGGGTCCCACCAAAGCAGGCACCACAGGTTGAATAACTCCATATTGCACCGGCTTGCATGAATATCTCAACATATCCCCGTTTTACAGCTTCCAGTGCAACCGAAGCAGATCCTGGTATAATCAGAGTCCGTACCTTTACTCGATTATTTTTGAGAATTCTAGCAATGATCTCTAAATCTTCAATTCTTGAATTGGTACAGGATCCCATGAAAATTTGATCAAGTTCTACACTACCTAGCTCACTCACAGGTTTGACATTATCAGGACTGTGTGGTATGGCAACTACTGGAGAAAGGGTGGAAGCATCAAAATCAAATATCTCAGAATAATTAGCATCCTTATCTGGGAAAACTGGTCGGGATTGATTCTTCATTGGAGTGGAATTGATATAATTTTCAACCTTGTTATCAAAGGGCATAATTCCTGCCACAGCACCCTGTTCCACGGCCATATTACTGATTGTCATTCTTGCCTCCAGTGAGAAATCAGAAATAGTTGATCCCTGCCATTCTATTGCCTTATCTGTACTCCAATCCATCTTTTTCTCCCCATTGATTGTTAGTATGAGATCTTTTGAGTACACATTTGCTGGTAGTTTTCCATTCACTCTGATTAAATTGGTATCTGGAACCGCTAACCAAGTATATCCCTTAATCATCAATTCAACCAGATCAGATGCGCCAATTCCCTGTGCATAGGCATTAAATGCCCCGTGGTTAACAGTATGACTATCTGTACCCAAAATCAGATACCCGGGTTGGGCATAACCAAGTTCTGGAAAGACAACATGACTGATCCCAGCACCAGTATCCATTAGTTTAATATTGTGGTCCCTGGTAAATCTCCGAGCTAACTCATGAATATCAATATATTTATCCGTGACTCCAAAGCCACCATGATCCAATATTACTAACATATTCTCAGCAATATCAGATTTCACATATTTTGCTCCAGTTTGAAGAAATTTGGCAATTGATATCATAGGTAACATTTCGTTTGATAATACAGTACTGGGTTTAACATCAATCCTGTCTCCAGAATACGCAATTAGATTCTCGACAGAATGATTTGATAAAATTTTCTCAGATATCGTTTGTGCCACTTGATCTACCTATCAGTATATCTGATCTTAAATTTCAATATAATTAGTTTGGTTTTGAAGAAGATTTATTTTATTTTATATTGCCAAAATTTAAGGATTGTTCGATTATTTTGGGAAAGGTAAGATATTATTCCGCATTTTCGGTTTTGCCATCATGTACAACACACCACTAATGCTGAATAAAACTCCTGTGAGAGCAGCTGGCACATAGTAACCCAAATCTTTCAATGCTGGCATAAAGGTCTCGAGTCTACTTTCCATAAATGCTTGGGGTGTCTCGTTTAGGAAGAATGCTAGAAGGCCAGGAATTACTCCAACGATTCCTCCTAACCATGCGGTGACCTTACTTATCCTGTGATTTATTATTTTTGTCTCTAGGGATATGCTATGAATTAGAGATAGTGATTGAATAAAATTAATCTTGGCACTTATCTCTCCACGATTCAATAAGGGTGTGACAAAAAATTCAACCTCGATATCCTCGTTAGTCACATCAACTTGATGCTCGATTGGAGTTATCATACATCCTGGAAATTCAGGTCTGATGGTAAGAATATCATCAGTCTCCAGTTTGAACTCATCTAGTTGCTCACTGACCTTTTCACCTGAAATTACAGATGTTATTGATTTCTTTCTAGTCAACTCCTCTGTTGAGATTTTGATATGTAGCGGATATACTCTGGCAGGTAACATTCTCTCAAACCAAGATGTGTTGGTGTGTCTGGTTTTGACTACCTCTGTCAACTCATCAACCTCATCTAGTAGTTCCGAGGGTAACAACTCATCAATTTCTTCAACCTCATCCATGGCCTCCATCTCCTCTACTACCTCCATTTTGGACTCTGTTTTTGTAACAGAAGGTATTGGTGTGGGAGCAGGTACTGACAATTCCTCCTTGGGAGAGGTTTTAGGCACTGCTTTGGGTACTGCCTTGGGAGAGGTTTTAGGCACTGCTAGGGGTACTACCTTGGGAGCTGGTGCCGTAGTTTCAGCTTCCTTGGGTGGTGCTGTTGGTGGTGCTGCTTTGGGAGTGGGTGCAACCTTACTTCTAACAGCTCCGGGAATTGGTGTT
>DAOUUM010000157.1 GCA_030668165.1 Candidatus Heimdallarchaeota archaeon | reverse complement strand
TGATACTTATGATCATGCACATCATCCTTTGAAGATGCGTCTGTGTCGAGTTTTAGGAATATCTGGATCACGGGACTGAGCTTGTCCTTTGGAACCTTTGGATATACAAGATTCTCTTTTAACATTATGAGTACGAACAAAAACTCATCACTTAGAGACTGATAATTCTCCGGGAGATCTGATTTGAGATCTTCCATTATTTCTAGTTCCTCCACACTTATCAATTCTTTAAGTAGCAGTGATTGTGTCTTAACAGGATTAGTCACAGCTTTTCCCACAAACTCTCTGACCTCTGCAGGTTTCAGATGAGTTGCACTGGTTGCCAGAACCGGTACTCCAAATAATTTTCCCAATCCCTCTGTATCAATCTCCATGCCATGTTCCTCCACCCTGTCCATAAAACTGAGAATGATGACCATATTCTTGTGGGTTTCCAATAATTGTAGAGTGAGCAATAGATTCCTCTCCAATCTGCTGGCATCAATAATATTGACAAAGAGATCCATTTCCTCCTCAATTATACATTTCTTGGCATATGCCTCCTCATTGGAATTTGTACCGAATCCGTATACGCCAGGTAAATCAATTATCTGGAAGCGATTATGTTCAAAATTATACTCTCCCTTCTTACCTTTGACTGTAATTCCAGGATAATTGGCTACCTTTTGATTGGCACCGGTTAAGGCATTGAAAATAAGTGTTTTTCCAACATTTG
Source organism: Candidatus Heimdallarchaeota archaeon (assembly GCA_030668165.1). GTDB lineage: Archaea > Asgardarchaeota > Heimdallarchaeia > Heimdallarchaeales > Kariarchaeaceae > JAJRQD01. The sequence continues at coordinate 6,281 of DAOUUM010000157.1, read as the reverse complement.
GATTACCTAGCAAGCCTACCCTGAACATTTTTTTTATGGTATTTTTTTCTGTTCCCGACATGATTAAACCTGTTCCACGTCAGTGTTTGATTGCAATTCAACCATCACACGACCTGCGATACCCCTTCCAAGAATGACTTTGGTATCTTTAACCATTATTAACAGTGGTCCATGTCCATTATTTTTGACTACCACGATTTCTTCCTCTCTGACCACACCGAGTTGAAACAGACGATTCATCTGTTGTCTCCCGGTTGGTAATTGAATTACTTTCACAGTTGAGTCACTGGTAGTCTCAGTCAAAGGTATCATGATAATCACTTATACAAAAATTTAGTCCAGCAATTCATTCATTTCAGTTGTGAAACTTCAAAATAATGGCTGTTGAACTGAACTTATTCATATTAATATTACACACTATATATTTTAAATCTTTTTAAATTCACCAAAAAGTTTGGACTAACAAAGTTCGTTCGAGCGAACATTTATACGAAATTCATATACATTAAAAATGAGAAGCTAATAATTGCAATCATAGAATTCGATTTGGATAAATATTTCACATACCCAGTTGATCTTTGATATTATCTTCAATCATGACCCTATCGCAGTAATAACACCTTACCAGCAGTGGATCCCGATCCATCAGAATAAATTTATTTTTTACAGGTTCATTGAAGTTGGTGGCACATGTGGGATTATTACATTTGAGTACTCCCTCAAACTCGTTCCCAGATCGCATGGATGATATCGGTCTCTTATCCGATACCTGATAATCTTTAATTGTTGATATAACAGCATCTGGAGCAATTAACCAGATCTTGTTAAGCTCTGCACCACTGAGATCTCGATTGGTTAGTTTTAGTATGTCCTTCTTTCCCATTGATGCTGAATTAACATGAATTCCAACAGCAACTGTTTTCATCTCATCACCAGTGATATGTAACATGTAGATAAGTTGCAACGATTTACCAGCTGGAATCTTATCAATAACCGTACCTCGCTCAATCTTTGAGACAATCATGGTTCTCTCTTCACTCATTTTCTTTCCTCCAGTAGCTTATCTAGAATTGACATACGCGTCCAAACACCATTTTTTGCCTGTTGAAAATATCTGGCCTGGGGTAAATCATCGACATCGTATTCGATCTCCCCAACCCGGGGAAGAGGATGCATTACTATCATATTTTCCTTGGCATTTTTCAGAGTATCAGGAGAGATGATAAAACTACCTTTTACCCTTTCATATGCCTGCTCATCTGGAAATCTCTCCTTCTGAACCCTTGTCACATACAGTACATCCAACTGATCAATTGTATCCTCCAGATTGTCCTCAACACGATATTCCAATTTATCCTCAACATCCGATAGCACAGTCATACGTGCTCTAAGTTGTTGGGGAGAGTAGAGATATATTTTGACATTATTAAATTTTGCAAATGCATAGAGTAGTGATGGGATGGTTCTCCCATACCTGAGATCACCCAGCAATCCAATTGTCAGATTGTCTATCCTGCCAAATTCCTTGTAGATTGTATACAGATCCAACAAAGCCTGGGTTGGATGTTCCTGAATACCTGTCCCTCCAGATACCACAGGTACCGAGGAATACTCGGCAGCCACCCGTCCAGATCCCTCCAGAAAGTGCCTCATAACTATAATATCCGAATATGCAGCAGCCATTCTGATGGTATCTGAGATCGATTCTCCTTTTTTGAGAGAAGAAGTTTTTGGATCAGCAATTCCAATCACCTTTCCACCTAATCTGAGCATTGCAGATTCAAAGGAAAGCCTGGTTCTTGTACTTGGCTCAAAAAATATGGTAGACAAGATCTTTCCCTTTTGTTTTTCTGCATAGACTTCGGGATTTGCCTCTATCTTTGCAGCGTATTGAATGATATCCAATATGGTTTCCTTATCTATATCCTTGATTGAAACAATATGATTGATCATTATTTCCGATAAATATTTCGAACTTTTTAAGAATTACTCATTCAACTTAATGTTCTTGAGATTGATAGGATTGAAACGTGTCATTTGATTTTCTAATAATTAAAATTCTCTCTCTATCATGTAAGCTGCAAACATTTTCAGTAATTTGGATTGTTCATTCACTGGTAATTCATCAATATGCTTCATTGCCTTCTCTGCCATCTCTTTAGCCATATGTTTTGCATAATCAACAGAACCTATATCCTGCATGGTGTTTAGACAGGTCCTTATCTCTTCTTCACTAGCTTCATGATTACCAAGAACCGATAATAACAATTCTTTTTGTGTTTCATCTGCATTTAGCACGGCGTGTACTGCGATTAAAGTGCGTTTACCCTCTCTGATATCAGATCCGATGGGTTTGCCAACCTTTTCCTCATCACCCAGAAGGCCGATGATATCGTCCTGCATCTGAAATGCAGTTCCTGCAAGTCTGGCATACTCTCTGACTGTATCAATCATTGGATCATCTGTTGTATTGAGTGCAATTTTTGCTCCGGTCACACATGAGAACTCAAACAATACTCCTGTTTTTAGGTACTGCATCTTCTTAATTTCCTCAACTGAAATATCTGCAAAATCCATGTCCTCAAAAGAGATATCCAACATCTGTCCATGGCACAGTTCTACATAAATATTAGCCAATTTGGTTGAGAATTGGTGACATATATCATCATTAATAGATTCCATCTCTGATGCCAGAACGTACCCAATCCCAATCAATACATCTCCAGCCAGTATAGCTATTGTGTTGTCCCATTTTTTCCACACTGCCTCCACTCCTCTTCGGGTAGCATCCTGATCCATCATATCATCATGAATCAGTGAGGAAACATGGACGGCTTCAATAGCTGCAGCCACCGGAAGAGCAATTTCTTCATCACCACCCAGTGCACCACACACAAGTTGAAGCATTGCTGGACGGAAACCTTTTCCTCCAGCTCTAAGGTAATGTTCAGCAGCCTCTCTCAGAGATTCAGGATGAATCTTTTCCTCTGATTTCATCAGTAGATATTCTATGGCTTTCTTACCTCTTTTGGCAATTTCTAGCTTCAAATCCACAATCGAAAATATCTTGCGTCATATAAGATTTGTTTGATCGAATTGCTAGTAATTTTGAATTTAACTTGTTCAAGTTGTTCAAATTAATTTTGAATTAGCCAATCAATTATAATTAAGCAATATGAGATGACATTGATTGATACACGAGAATGGTGGTTTGGATAATGTCAACATTCCAAGGGTATGGAAATTGTTCATTTTCACTGGTTTTATTTATGCCATATATGGGATATATTCATACCTTGCCTATCCAGAGGAGAGATTAATCACCCATCTCCCAGCATGGTTCAGAAGATTATTTGATGGGCTGCTAGTGATTGCATTTGGAATATTCACAATTAAATATCCCGATAAATATCCCTGGAAGGGTTGGTTCATGAATTCATGGATACTATGGTATGCCCTGTTCTCACTTATAATCCATTATGGAGGTATGGTCCCACCAATCTACATCTATGATAGAGTTCCAATTTTCAACAAAATATTACATGCCAATGCATCACTTGTAATTTTCCTTTTACTAAGAGTCGGAAGAAAGGATAGTTCAAAATATTTATGGGTGGATATCCTGATCACATTACTGATTGGATTAATATGGGAAATTATGGAGTATCTAACCATCCCTGAGAATATAGATTACTGGACTGTGAACTCAATAGCATACGGTTGGATTGATACCCTAGGTGATTTACTTGCAAATCTAATGGGTATAATGCTTGGAACTATTATTATTAAGATAATCAAGAACAGGATATAAAATATCTATTAATTTATTTATTATTCAATTATGTTTTTTATTTAGAATATGTTTGATTTATTTAGATGGTTTGATCAGTATTTTCTTTTCAAAATTACAATTGGAACAAATAGGAGAATGGATGATAGCCAGAAAAATGAATTATAATTATCTATCTCATCAACAGCTGGTATCTCATCAACAGCTATCTCTTCGTGGACATAATTCATAGGTAGATCATTACCAGTGTCCAAATTGTCATTCAATTCACCAAGTCCGTTTAAATCGGTTAAACTGGATAATTCAGTGGTAGGGATAGTATAGCCTTCCAATTCCATCAATGATTTGGCATAGTCTAGATCATAATCAATACCAAATGAATCGTCGTAATAAAAACCACTATTCATCCACACAACAGAATCATGTGGAACGGCTAAACCATCAGATATCTCAGTCATTAATTGTTTATCCAATGCATGTGCTATTGCCAATCGCACATTGAATTTTTTGAGATCTGGATTCAATAAATTAAAGAATAATGATTCCGGACCACGTGCTTGTAAACTTGTTTTGACTACTAAATTTGGATTTTCTTCGTGTTCCTTTACTTGTTGAGCACCAAGACCTGAACTTTCAAAAAGATCAACATTGCCTGAATCAAATACAAGTAATACTGCATTAATATCATCAATCACAACGTATTCAAAGGTTTCTATTCCCTGTGAACTTGGCTTGGCTGGTGAATCCCATGCCCAATAAAGGGGAGATGGATGAATGGTATTCATATGAGGTGCAAAAATAGATAAATCAAGTCCAGTATCAGTTTCTATTGCAAATAGAGCTACAGGATCGTAGAAGGTATCAACATCATCCTCATTTGGATAATAGTAATCATTCCGGGCTGCATAAGAGTAGTACTCACCTATGTTTAAGTCAACTATATCATAAGCACCCACAAGTGAGTGACCTTCAGGTGATGCCCAGTGAGTCCATTCTTCTGCTTGTTGAGGATTCCAGGACGCAAAATCTGAAACTTTGGCAGTATTGAAATTGTAATACAATTCCCCACCCAAAATATGAGCTGGAACTGGAGAGATTGCACCATAAGTATAGTAGCTGTCAACTGCAAATTCCTCTGCATTAATTCTGATGGTGAATGTATCATTGTTTGTGATACTGGTACTTGCAAAATAGTCCACAACAGGATCATAGTATTCCTTTCCACTGATCAGAGATAGAGGATGCTTGTACATATCCATTGCCAGTACAAAATCCTGTGCATCAACAGCTTCTGTGGGTACTGCATTACCACTAACATCAGTCGTTTCAGTCCACATTGCATCATCCCTTAGGAGATAAACCAGTTCAATAGTATCAATTTCTGGGGTTACTACATTATTATCATGGTCATATGTTACTCCACTATCCCTGAAATACCAATTCCACGCAATACCCGGATGAGTTTGATAATTCTCATCCATGTATAATAAACCATCATGTATATATCGGGTAAGATCTGAGGTTGCACTATCAAATGATTGATTGGGATCAAACATTTCTGCGCTTGCAGGCGAATCAAGTGATAACCTCATGTGAGTACTACTCGATATCCTCTCTGATGGCGTATAAGAGGTCCAGGTTGCACCAAGCATCCGGGATTCAAGTGCTCCAAGATCTGGATTCCACAGTTCATTATTCTCACCACCATAACCTTTCCACATTGATGTTTTGGCTGTTGATGAATACATAGGATAATCATACAGCAATTTGGTCATGAACAACTCATTAAATTGATCGATGAGAGATTTTCTGATATTTAGATTTTGTTCAAACTCAATATCCTCTAGCAATTGATCTACATCTGCTGTAGCAACACCGACATCTTCTAACTGCCAATCCTGGAATTCAGGATAGTGCAGTTGGTACAGAGACTGACCAAAAGAAGTTTGGGTTGAGTGGTATTGCCACATAAAATCTGGTACTGGCTTCTCACCAGAAAATCTCACAGTAGCTAGATCAAAATCATCATATTCGTTGTAGTGAAGTAATTTTCCAACAAAAGAGCCCCATGGTATGGGATGCAATTCTACATTAATACCTAATGGTTTCAAAGCTTCTTTTATATACAGGCCTTGTGTTTGCTGGTTTGGCGAACCTGCTTGATAATAAAAATCTATTGAAAAATTATAATCCTCAACAGGTGCTGCACTGGTCATGTAAAGACTGGATAATATCAGAATACTTGCAATTATTAATTTTAACTTCATTTATTTTTCCTCCTAATTAAAGAAAATACAATTATACCAAACACAATAAATTGAAATTGTATTGGTATGAAACCAAGTGTGGGGGTATCTGAAGATGGAACCCCAGTGTCACTCGTAGTAGTATCACTCGTAGTAGTATCACTCGTAGTAGTATCACTCGTAGTAGTATCACTCGTAGTAGTATCACTCGTAGTAGTATCACTCGTAGTAGTATCACTCGTAGT
>DAOUUM010000331.1 GCA_030668165.1 Candidatus Heimdallarchaeota archaeon | reverse complement strand
TTCTTGATTCATCTGCATTCCCGTGGTAATTGCAGTTGATAATTCCAATCCGAATACAAGGAAAACAATTAATAGAAGACCTATTAATTGCTTTCTCCAAATTTTCTTATTAAACATAAATATCACTTATTTTGGGTTTCTCTGAGTTTTGAGAAATTGTGATGGATATATGATGTTTTTCATTTTCAATACATATTTGATTCAACATCCCCCCTTTATCACAATTTAATATCGCATTTATAGTATAAAAATTCCACAAGAGACCAATCTGTAAGTGTACTTTGGGTTTTAATGTACTAATAACGATGATTACTTGCATGAAATACTAACAATACATAAGTATTATTAGATTTATTTGCATAAATAGTAAATTAAAATTAAAAGATATATTACAATTCAATTTTCCTTAATTGTTACAATATTAATGACAATTCCTTTAAAATTTTAATATTTTGATTTTTTCATAAATATATTTTTATAAATTTTACCACAATAATCATTAGCGCAAGCCATTGATGACGCGAATAATAATTCTATAATTGAACTTCGTGGGACAGTTAAACTTAGCTATAATTAGTTTCAACAAATTCCATATGATGGCCTTGGGCATCATTTAATTTCAGGAGTTCATATCCTCACACCTGCACCAAGTATTTTACATCAAAAAATCGTGGGAGAAATATTTAGATTACTTTCTGATTACATTGAAAAAAACCAATTGGGAGATATTTTCATATCACCAATAGATATGAAATTATCAGAACAAGATGGATATCAACCTGATTTAGTATATATTAGGAAAGATAATCTCAATATAGTAAAAATGAATTATATTGACGGTATTCCTGATATCATAATAGAAGTTATTTCACTAGGATCTAAAGAAATTGATAGAGGATGGAAAAAAGAAACCGCAGAACGATTTGGGGTGTATGAATATTGGTTAGTAAATCCATTAGATGAAGAATTAGAAATATACTCTCTTGTTGAAGGAAAATATGAAAAGACTGGGCAATTTTCAAAAGAAGCTTCAATCATATCAAAGATGGTTGGATTTGAAAATATTGATTTTTCGTTCGATAGAATAAGCAAATAATCCCTGCATATATTATAAAAATATCATTTATGATATTTAAATTACAAATTATTTAATTAATACTTATCATATTATTTAATCATGACAAGTGATGTTCAATTCGTTGTGAATGCAGCAGGGGAAAAAACAGCCGTTATCCTATCATTATCTGAATATGAATCTATGTTGGAAGATTTGGATGATTTGAAAATTGCACTGGAAAGAAAGGATGACGAGGTAATATCATTAGATGAAATGAAAAGGGAATTTTTAGAGAATGAATGATATAGTCTTTGCTAGAAATCTCCAGATTCCTACCGAATATCCTCAATGCCATATTTTGTGATCATAAATGAGGTGGAACTCAATGGTAAGGATGGCGATGCCACCAGTTTTGCATTTCTCACCGCGGTTCCAGATCCCTGTTTTGTGAAATGTATCCTATGGGTTGATCCATGGGCCAATATATTTCCTCCCACTGGTATTACAGTTTTATCATACTCATCCATTGAGGACATTACCTGGTTGGTAATAACAACTGCCAGATCAAGAATATCCGCCACACGCATAAGTTGCTGCAAATGTCGATTCAATTTCTGTTGTCTCTCTACAAGTGAGTGCTTTCCAATGAACTCGGATCTGAAATTAGATGTGAGACTATCTATAATCAGTAATTTGATTTCATGATGCTTGGCCAGATTTATCACATTATTCACCAGCTTCATCTGTATATCACTATTATGTGCCCTGGCAACAAATATCTTTTTTAAAATTAATTCCGGATCAATTTTATGCTTTGCAGCCATCTGAACTATTCTCTCTGGTCGAAAGGATCCCTCAGTATCGATATAAACCACATTTGAATCAAGTCCACCCAGCTCAACTGGTAGTGCTGTCATCAGTGCAGTCTGCATGCATATTTGTGTCTTACCCGTGATGAATTCTCCATAAAATTCTGTAATACTTTTGGTCTCTATACCACCACCAAGCATATGATCCACTGAAGCACATCCTGTTGACACTCTGGTCATATCTTTTCTCTTTTCCAATATTGATGCAGCTGTATCAAATGTGAATTCATGCCAGTTGTGTGATAGCTCAATCATCTCCTCGACTAGTTCAATCGGGATATTGGTTGCATCAAATATCTCATCACTAGATGCGGTGGCAATCAACTCCACAGTGGTATAACCTGCATCAATCAAGCTCTGAGTGTACTTTTCTCTATATGATATATTGTCATGCCATGGTAATATATATTTTGGCAGACTTGAGCTGATATCATGCACCTCATCCTCAACAATTTCCACCCTGGTACTTGATCTTGAAAACAGATTCTGATGGTTGCTCAATTGATCATCTGTGATCTTGTCAGGTGATTTAAAACTATTAGATTCTTTATCTTCTTCTATTGTCTCATTATCAATTTTATCAACATCGGTCTTTTTAACTTCTTTATCCTCGGCTTCCTCATCGATATAAGCCTTGAACATATTGGTTTTATCGGACATTGCAGAATCAGATTTCCCTAAGTACTTAACTTATTTAAGGATAATGAGTGAAAATGTATTACATTTTCTTTTTTGTGTTATAATTTCAAACACAATGGACGACTCACGGCGTCCACTATCCCCTTCAAGAATATTTTGGGGAATACTTTTTTCCCAATATTTTGATTTATGGGAGAACTGCATCAAGTTGTAATTGGCTGGCAACCAGATCCGCTCAGTTCTATGAACCATATATTAAATATGCATTCATAGTATTTGAATCCTTGGCACACCTCATTAAAAGTGAAATTTCATAAGAATTTGGAATTTGAATTACAATTTTCAGAATACAGACGCCTAACAAAAAATGAATTGCTAATTGATTTTAAACCTGTGCAAGACTAACCACTTTTAATTGATCGTATACCTTGTAGAAACGATGTACGGCTGTTATTAGTACTAATACAAAGGTTGCAATCAGAGTGTACTGGAAGAGTTCAATTGAGATGAAATGCGCTAGTAGGGCAGCAATCATCAATATTCCCATTCTCTCAGCTCGTTCCATCAAACCTACACCTGCAAGCGATACACCCAAGCCTTCTCCTCGAGCTCGTAAGTAGCTGATCGAGAATGAGAAAACAAGTATACCGAGAGCAAGCAATTGGTATGAAGCCTCTGTGAAACTAATAACCAGTCCTATATAAAGTGCAGACTCACCAATCCTATCGGCAACACTATCCAAAAATGCCCCCTCACTTGATGCATATCCACCAACTCTTGCGATCCCACCATCAAGAAGATCCATAACTCCACTCAGGAAGATCATAATTGCAGCGACAAAATATTCAGACGAGGCAAAAGCCCAGCCTCCAACTATGCTCAAACCTAATCCAAACATAGTCACAGCATTAGGTGAAATGCCTATTTTTGCCAAAAATTCGTAAAGCGGTTTGAAAAGTTTAGTGAATGGCCCTCTTAGTTGACTCATAACCATAATAATTACTCCTAATTTATGCTGTGATCTGCCAATCAAGTGATCAAAACGAGTTCTTCTCACTTTTTTTATTGGTAGTTCTATTTCCATATAATACTCAATCAATTATAAACTCTTTGTTTACTTATTTCATAAAACCCTTACTTTTTAATAATTATTGGGTTTAAATCCTTCTAATCAGTTTTGATCAATTTATTAAATGCAATATAATTACATCTCAGATAGTTTTCAGACAGATTAGATATTTGTATACTTTTATTGTATTATTTATTTTCCTAGATTTTTTTAATCTTAAATCTTATCATCTACTTAACAAATTCCAATACCATGAGTAACAAGTATGTTCTTATCAGTGTCACTGACAAGACCAATATAACCAATATTGCATTGACTCTGAGTGATAAATATGGCTACAAAATTCTAG
>DAOUUM010000451.1 GCA_030668165.1 Candidatus Heimdallarchaeota archaeon | reverse complement strand
TCAATTCTGGCATCACTCAAGACCTTCACAAAGATGTGGGTCGGCAAGAAGGAGTTCGTGGACCAAGGTCCAAAAGCTGTTTACAGATGTGTATAAAGCTCAAATTAAGTTAACAAACTAAAATAAACTAATATTTTTACCAATATATTACTATACATTCACTGTAGTAAATAATATCAGATACACTGGCATATAAGTTTTTATCCAATCAGTGATTAATATCTTTGAAGTAAATCTAATTTCGCCATATTATGAGATTGTGGGTTCTAATTCCCCAAAATAATCAAAATAACAACAAAAATTTCCCTTGGATATATAAAGTGCCCTAGATTATCTATCCAACGTAAATACGTATTGTCATAAATACACAGAATGACGCATAGACAGTTGAAACATACTTTTTGTTGTTAATACGACAAAAAACCCGCGACTTTTTTACTAGTATTAGCAATTATTAAATACTACTTTCTCATAAACTGTGTTAGATACTATAATCGAGAAAATTGGGTTTAAGGCTGGCTTTTCTATTTGAGTTTTTCTAGATATCTAGACAAAAACTTGACCTAAAAAAATTGCGATCTCATTACGATTATAGATGCTTTGCTAAAAGGAGATAAAAAAATGTCCGAAGAATACCCTAATAAGGCACTCGTCATCGACAATGGTACCGGTCTATCAAAGAACGGCTTTGCAGGTGAAGATCAGCCTAGATCCGTATTCCCCACTTTGATTGGTTACCCCAAGTATCCAAGCATCATGACCGATGTAGATCACTATGTTCGTGAATATTATATTGGAGATGAAGCTCTTAACCTAAGAGGAGTACTAAAGCTCAGCTACCCGATCGAACACGGTCAGGTAGACAATTGGGAAGCTATGGAAAAGATATGGAGTTTCACCTTCTTCAATGATATGCGTGTTAATCCATCAGATCATCCAGTGCTTCTTACAGAACCCCCAATGAACAATCTACAGAACAGGGAGAAGATGGCCGAACTTATGTTTGAGACCTTCAACGTACCTGGAATGTACATTTCAATGCAGGCAGTGCTTTCACTTTATGCATCAGGTCGTACCACTGGTATAGTAGTCGATTCTGGAGATGGTGTGACACACGTTGTACCAGTATACGAAGGTTTCGCACTCACCCATGCAATCTCAAGGATTGATGTTGGTGGACGTGATATTACTACTTATTTGAGGAGATTACTCAGACAGAGAGGTTACACATTAACCAGTTCTGCAGAGAAAGAGATTGTCCGAGATATCAAGGAGAGACTATGTTATGTGGCTCTTGATCCTGCCAAGGAGATGGCACTTGCTGACAAGGTAAGTGGTATGGAGAAATCCTACGTCATGCCTGATGGATCAACCATTACACTTGGTCAAGAAAGGTTCATGGCACCTGAGGTCTTCTTCAAACCATCATCAATTGGTTCAGAAGAGGTTCCAGTACATGAATTGATTTACACTGCTATTCAAGCCTGTGATGTCGATATTCGACCTCACCTGTACAGCAACATCGTTCTGTCCGGTGGTTCAACAATGTTCCCCGGTCTAAAAGAGAGGCTGCACAAAGAACTTACCGCACTTGTTCCTGATGGAGTAGAGATCAAGGTTGTTGCACCCCCAGAGAGGAGATACTCAGTCTGGATTGGTGGATCAATTCTGGCATCACTCAAGACCTTCACAAAGATGTGGGTCGGCAAGAAGGAGTTCGTGGACCAAGGTCCAAAAGCTGTTTACAGATGTGTATAAAGCTCAAATTAAGTTAACAAACTAAAATAAACCAATATAAAAAAAATTATCAAATTAAGCATAATTAGTTTACAGACATACTTGAAATTCAATTTACTGATAATAGATAAATAGCTCGTGGAAAAAGATACACATAAATTCTAGGGATTCCACAGATACAATTTCATGTCAATTTTATTGCCCTCTACCTCTACACCTTCGGCAAGTAGTCTTGATTTTTGTTCATCTGCCCCATAGGCATCTTTGATGGCAATCAATCCCTTGGAATTTATCATCCGGTGCCAGGGCAGACCATGCTTTCTGGTTTGTGTATGGAGTATTCTTACCACCTGTCTTGCACCACGGGGTGATCCGGCCAATTTTGCCACCTGACCATAGGTAGCAACCTTTCCCTCGGGTATGGCCTTGATTATCTCCACAACTGTGGCTGTGAATTCATTCATACTTATCTATGCCACTGATACACAAAAAAGGATTTGCTAAGGGCTTATTTGGAATAATTTAGTTTATCAATTAAAAGATGATTAATATTCTAAGGGGAGAGATCCTGATTATGGAAAACACGTATCAGAAGGTTTGAAATAGATTATTTCTTGTTATTAGAGGATTATTTTCTATTTGTTTTCATAAATTAGTTGCTTCTTGTAAAAAGAATAAATATACAGTATATAGTAAAAGAATATTACTGATTTTTATTTGGCCGTGACACTGGCATTATTAGCAGCTATTTCATGGGGAATGAACGCTCATTTCATCAAATTAGGAATGAGATCAGATAATGCATTTCATGCACTGTTCGTCAGGGCTCTGTTCTCAGTACCAATTCTACTGGCTATTGTCTGGATATGGAAGGGATGGGCCGGTTTTGCTGTATATCTTGAAACTCCAACTTTGTATTATATTGTGGCATCTGCAACTCTTCTCATAATTGGAGATGTCTTTTTATTGTATGCCCTGTCAAAATACACGGTTAATGTTGTGGTACCAGTTACCTCTGTTTATCCACTTTTTGCAACTATCATTCTTATTATCACCGGGACT
>DAOUUM010000003.1 GCA_030668165.1 Candidatus Heimdallarchaeota archaeon | reverse complement strand
TCCAATCCGATGGTGTTGAAAATTTATGGATCTCATCTTTTTTACGCATTCGGCCATAAATGATATCAATGGACGTGAATATCATTATTATGGTTGCATAATATCCCAGCCATCTTTGAGGATGGTAGAGGGGCAATATTTCATCTGTTTGGAACCACCAGAGGAAGAGAAAGATTAGTACAAACATTGTTGCATATGCAGTTACTAGCAAGAAGTGCTTAAACCATCTCCAATTGGCACTTCCACACTTCCTCCATCTATTTTGGGTTACCATGTGAATTACCATAACTTTGAATTCTGAAACATAAACCGAGAGTGGTATTTTTGGTTTTATATCACCCAAAATCAACTTCCACATGTTATAGATCCCCCCAACTAGATACTTCCCTTTATATGCTCCAGTCAAAAGAGTACCAATCCATATTAGATAAACAGGTGCAAATTTATTAAGTTGTACCGTATCGGTTACGATTTCGGCACCAAAAAGACCAAAAGTTTGTATTATTAGCATACCAATAAGTGGGAATAGTGCCCAACCGAGTATTGTTAACCAAGAAGCCTTTTTTGAAGTAAATAGTTTCTTTGCCTTGCCAGAGGTATCATATTCTCCTATTGACCATCTTCTCACGGCCATCATAATTTCCCCAGGATTTGCACCTTTTGGACAGCTAGCCGAACACTCGCCACAGTAATAGCACAACCAAGAAGCGGTACTCGACAGCATTTTCTCTTTTTGACCCAGTTGCATGTATCGAATGATTTTTCTTGGAAAATCACCCTCACCTTCACCCGTTAGTCCACAAATTGCAGTACAATTACCACAGTTGATACAGGCACTGGCATCTAGTCCGCCAAATTTTTCAATCTCGTCTATTAGATTATTTTCAAAATTTATCTCAATTAATTCAGTTATTACTTCAGTCATATTAGTTGCCTCCTTCGAAAGCGTACTCTGGATATTCCCCTTTCTTATTTATCAATTTGAGACCACCATACTTCATGAGATACATGACAGACAGGAAGATCTCTTCGGGAGTATAATCCTGCAGATACTCATGCATTTCTGGTACAGTCTTGACATTCTTCTTACTAGATATGATCTTACTCACGGCTCGAACCATTTTGGTACGGTACTTGTTTCTCTCTCGAAGTTCAGGATTTACTGGACCTCGTTCTTCCTTCAGCTTATTCAAAGCTTCTTTGTAATATTTTTGTTTCCTTTCAGACATTACATATCTACCTCCTTGATCATTGCCCTGACCTCTCCCAGTATGTCATTAGTATCATAGCCAATGAGGGTGATGGCCTTCTTGGAACAGGCAGGTATACAGGCACCACATGACACACAAAGTTCAGCAGTGACACAAGCTACTTTCTTTCCTGTATCACAATCGTCTACAAGAGTGATGGCATGGTACTCACATTGGGTAATACAATCACCGTTCCCATCACATAACTCAGTATTAACCTCAGCAATAAATGGAATGATTTCCACGATATCTTTTTTAAGCAGCATTACTGCTTTTGCCGAAGTAGCTGCTGCAGACATGGCACACTCCTTGACATCTTTGGGACCCTGAGCTGTACCTGCATAGAATATACCATCAACGGGAGATTCAATTGGTTGTAGCTTGACATGAGCCTCTGCTAAAAATCCATTTTCTCCTATTGCCAGGGATAAGTCCTCAACTATAGCTGGTTTTTCCCTTGGTACAATAGCCGTGACTAGCACGATAAGATCTACCTTAGCTTGAACCCTGATTCCATAGGTGAGCTCATCGATAGTACTGATCTTCAACTTCTCACCAATTTCCACCTGTGGGATCTCCTCATCACCAAATTTGACAAGGGTGACTTTTGCCTTGGCTACCTGATCCAAGTATATTTCTTTCTCACCATATGTTCGGATATCACGATAAAAATCGACAATCTTCAGGTAAGGGAACATTTGTTTCAATCTAACTGCTTGTTGCAGTGCTGCAGTACAGCAAATTTTGGAACAATTGGTATTTAGCTTTGCACCCTCTCGAATTTGATGAATTTCATCTATCTGTCTTGAACCCACACAGTGAATCATGCCAACAGAACTGATCTCTTTACCGTTGATTACCAATTTTTCGGCCTTGTAGGAATTGAGGGTGAGTATAAGATCTGGCAGGGTAATCACATGCTCGGATTCACCATACCCGTACTCTCCCTTCATGGGTATATAATTATCAAAACCAGTAGCAATAGTCAAGGTACCCACATGAATTTCCTGGGTCTCCTTTCCATTGGTCTGGAGTTGGAGAGTAAAATCTCCAATAGTTCCGGTTGTGTTAACAACCTCCGTGTTGAGGTAAACAAATATGTACTTGTTTGCATTCACTCTCTCTATGAGATCATCGACAAATTTATGTGCTGAGACCTCAGTAGGATAGAGTTTATCAAGATTCAGTGTTTGACCACCTAGAATTGATGTTCTCTCTATTAAGTGAACAGGGATTCCGTGATTAGCTATATCCAGTGCAGCATTCAAACCTGCAATACCTCCTCCAATAATACCTCCTGCCCCTATCATGTTTTTCTGAATAGCTGATAGATCTCGGAGTTTCACCACAGCTGCGATAGCACCCCGAATGAGACGTATTGATTTCTCAGTTGCTGCTTCCTCATCATCAGTATGCACCCAAGAAACCTGTTCACGTAGGTTAACATGTCTGTATGTATAGGGATTGATACCTGCCTCCGAGACAACTTTCTGAAAAGTCATGTGATGCAGATTAGGTGAACAACTGGCAACTATAACATGCGTCAGACCTTCTGCTTTGATATCATCAGTTATCATATTTTGTCCAGCATCAGAGCACATAAACATAAAAGCCTTGGATATATGAACCCCTGGCTCCTTACCTATGATCTCAGCCACCTTATCAGTATCTACATAATCTGAGATATTCCCACCACAGTGGCAAACGTAAATTCCTAATTTCTCTTCTTTTTTAATCATAATCACATCACAACCTGTAACTCTTTCATAAGGAAACGATCCCTTAATTCTCCCTTAAGCCACAGTGATACTTTACCTGCAATTGCAGAACCAGACACTATAGTATCCACAATATCCTTGGGACCAGTGGCTGTTCCAACAGCAAATACTCCTGGAATGGAAGTTATACCAGGATCTGATAGAAGCCTGATTTCGTCGACAAATTTATTTGAATTAAGTGCGACAGGTAACTCCTTTGACATGTGTTCATCCCATTGGGGAACCACACCCATGGAGAGCACGGTCAAATCATGTTCCACCAGTTTTTTGTTTCCATCCCTACCCAATACCTCAATATGGAGCCGAGTATCTTTATTTTCAAGTTCCTCAATAAGTGCTACCTTTCCCTTGACAAAGTTTATTCCCATATTTCGGGCTGTTTCATAGAACACATCATAACCTTTTCCAAATGCACGGATATCAATATTGTAAATGGTAATTTCTGCCATTACTGCAGAGGCAGACGCTAGAATAGCTTGTTTGATTGCAAACATACAGCATATACTACTACAATATGGCACCCCAATACTTTTATCTCGGGAACCTGCACATTGCACAAAAGCAATTGACCATGGAATTTTTGAATCCGATGGTCTGAAAATACCCAGTGTTGGGCCAGTGGGAGACAGCAGACGTTCCATCTGAAGTCCTGTGATGACGTTTTTAAAACGTCCACCACCATAATTTTCCTTGATGGGAGTTTGATAAAAACCAGTGGCAATAATAATTGCACCAACCTTGAATTTCTGTATCTCATCTCTCATCTCAAAATGAATGGCATCTGTGGGACAAACATTGGCACATTTTCCACAGTAAATACAATTATCAATATCAAGTGCGGCCTTTTGGGGGAGGGCGGTGGCAAATGGTACACCCACTGCCTTCGTGTATCCCAAACTCTCATCATATCCCTCATCCAGGACAATCACTGGACAGGCATCTGCACACTCATTACAACCGGAGCAGGCATCCAAATCCACAAACCTTGATCTCTGCAGAATCTCCACCTCGAAGGTATCATCGCTCTGTTCTGTGAAGGACTGGAATTCAGCCATTGTTTTAGTAGTTACCATCGCATGATTGAATGCGGAGGACATTTTTGGTGTGGTGATACAAGAACCACAGTCAAGTGTTGGAAACACTTTGGACAGTTGAATCATTGCCCCTCCGGTCGAGACTCTCCTCTCTATCATCAGGACCTTGTGACCCATATCTCCCAGATCTATCGCAGTCTGGATACCTCCAATACCCCCTCCAATTATTAATGCATCATAATCCAATTCTGTCATTGTCTCACCTATTGTGCAATTACCTTTACAGGCATATTTTTCGCAACGTCTTTAGTGAACGCTTTTAGCTCACGTACGAAATGATCAGCACAGACCGTGCAAACAGCAGTTAATTTTATCTGGGAAAAATGTAATCCCATTTTCTTCATCTCCTTTATCACTATCTCGATACGCTTGGAAATCTTCTCAAAGGTACCAATGTAAGGGGAATCTGTTCCACACGAGGCAATATATATGCCATCGTAACCAGCCTTAAACACCTCTATATACCAGTCTACATCGAAAATAACTGGATCAAGTGTACGGATAGTGTACGTTTTTGTGGAATAATGCAAGTGTTTCTGACCGGCGTTATCAACACCCGGATAACTACATGCATCGGTAGTAATAATTAGGATTCTTGGTTCATATTCATTATTATTCATTTTTATTCTCTCCTTGTTAATTCTTTTATTTTTTGATTCAGAAATTTATTTCATTTTCCTGATCCAAATTTTAAAGTATCCTTTAAAGTCTTGAATTCCGATTAATTCATGACCCATCTTATCTACCCACATGGGTAGGTAATATTTTACATCCTCATCACTATCGCTAGCGATGATTTCTAGTATCTCACCGATCTTAACATAATGGAAACCTCTTTTTGCCTCCATAACATTACCCGGACAACATGCACGTGCATCACACGTGTGTGAAACCTTAATTCCTTTTGAAATCTCGATTTCTGGTGAAACTATAATTTCTGGTGCTAATCTCATTTTAATTTTCAAGCCCATGTAATCTTTGATTAAATTCTCTAAAAGACAATCCAATCAATATTTTATTACATATGTCAAATGTTGATGTATGCATATTAATAACCTTCTACTAATAATAGATCATATTGAATTAGTATCTCATCAATAGTCCATTTTTTTTCATTTTTTTTATCGAAATACAAAATAATAATGGAAAAATGTGATAAATCCACGGTATTATATTGCATTGTTTAATTTATAATTTTAAGTAAACGTTATTACTATTGAAGTAATGAGAAATGCCTTGATATGAGAAAAATAGATACTGATCCCATAACATTTTTGCTAATAACATATGTCCAACTATTTTGATAATTGATTGCAAATTTCATTACATCAATGTTAATAACTGGGCATAATTTACATCAATATGAATAATTATGGTACTAAGTTAAGTTGTGGGAACTTGATGAAACAGATTTGCAATTCACTAAAATTATGACATGGGTCATTATACGTACCTACTATTTCACTAGTTTATATATTCAAGTTTATATAAGCCTGCAAGTAACTAATTTCGATTAGTTGCCGTCGGACTAGGACAGTATCAGCCTGTCATTTCCAGTAACCTGGAAGTACGGAAAAGCCTGACACAGGCCGAATGCCCTGAGGGGAAGTCCAGTCGAGAGACAAACCGGCACGAACTACTGTGGAAAGACCTTTTGGAAATGCCACAGAGTTAATATGGTCTGTCGGAAAGCACGGCAAACCAGTCTTCAATGAAGCTAGGAAGCAGAGAAGCTGGACATGGTAACCGTTCAGAGGAACGACATTGGATACAAACAAGGAAATAAATTATTTCTGAGTGATGGCGACATCTGGATCTGATGGAAACAACATGTAATTTCACATGCTATCAACGTACGTGAAAATGATCATGATAATAAAACTGAAGCTTGAATTGATCTAACAATTAATAAAATTAATATCATATTAGCCTCAATTTATTTAATGCATAAAGAAATGCAATAATTACATGGTATCAATTGATGATGCTCATCTTGATCTCGTAATGTCTACCCTTCATGGTCAGATAACTAACACTCCACTCGTAAGTATCTGGAGGCATTATCCAACAGTGGATTTGAATATAGATAAACTGGTTGAAACCCATCTTAATGATTACAGAAGATTCCCATCGGATCTGATTAAATTAAGCCCCCATGGTAGGGCTCCTGTGGTTGATTTTGGGTGTGAGATCACTCCAGGAACAACTGAGCACGGTGGTTCTGGATCCTCATCCTGCAATAAATGTGTCATTCAAAATTCACAGGATTGGTCAAAGATTGAGGAATTAGATCCTTTAGATGGTCATTATGCAGATCAGCTAAAATATGTTAAGAAAATGAGAGCATCCCTACCCAATCAGATAATGATGATGACAATATTTGCTCCTACAATGGTTGCAAGGAAAATATCTGCAAATCAATTCTATCACCATCTATTTAGTGAAGATGCAAAAATCGTCGAGGAGGGGCTTAAAGTAGTTTCCAAAGTCACTACTGAATTTGCACGGGCATCCATCGACTACGGGGCCGATGGTATATTTGCAGCAATTCAGGAAGCTGATTACAAGATAACCACCGATGTATCAGAATTACGCAAGATGATAACTCTTAATCAACCATTTATGAATGAGATTAATAAAAAATCAGATTTCACAGTTCTACATATTCATGGCAAGGATGTTGCCTTCAAGGATGCAGTGGAGATACTTCGTCCAACAGCTGTGAATTGGCATGATAAGACTGCCTCAACTAATTTGATAGATGCTAGAAATATATTTGATGGTGGTTTACTTGGTGGTATAAATCCAGATACTATAATGGATGAAATAACTGATGAGGAGATTGATTATCACATGGATTTGGTTGAAAAATTGCCACTTATTTTTGCTCCTGGATGTGTACTCTGGCAGGGTACAGAAGATAAACAGATAGTTAAAATATTTGAAAAATACCATAACTAAGATAATTTACTTGTTTAATTATTGCTTAATAATCATTGATTCTATCTAAATACAATTAATAGTAATCAAGAACTAATGGTAATGAGTTCCGAAAATTCTCTAGATGATAAGATAATTAAATCTGATGAAGATCCAGAAAAGATCGAAGATCAAATTGTCGATAAGTCAGAAACAGAAGATAAATCTGATAATGGAAAAGAGGAAAAAGAAGAGGAGAAAATAGAAGAACCCATCGAGATGGTAGAGATACCAAAGAAAAGATTGGAAGAATTGGAGACTGTTGAGGTTCGAGTACTTGAAGAAATCAAAAGAGAACGAGCCAGTGCAATTAACTATCGAAAAAGATTGGAGAAACAGAGGGATGATTTTGCAGATATAGCATCTGCAAGGATCCTAGGTAAGTTGATCGCAGTCAAAGATGATGTATCCAGAATTATTGAGAATGGATCAGAAGAGATACCCAAAGAGCATATGAAGGGGATTAAACTGGTACTGCAGAGAATTGATGGAATGTTTGAGAATGAGGGCGTATCTATTATTAAAATCAAACCTGGAAAAACAGCATATGATCCCACCAAACATGAGGCAATTTTTGCCCAACCAATTGATAAAATGAACCCGAACACAATAATTAGTGTTGTTTCACATGGTTTTCAGTTCAAAGAGAGAACTCTAAAAGCTGCCCAGGTAATTATCTCCAAAGCCATTCCCAAGGAAGTACCCAAAGAAAAGAAAGCTGATGAAGAGAAGACTGATGAAGTCAAAGAAACTGAGCAAACTGAAAAGCTAGATGACGCTATTGAAGAATAAGCTATGAAGCCAAAATCTCAAGGTAAGGCTATAATTTCAGAATAATGGTCCCGAAATTAAAATTCATTTGCAATACATGCAAATTCGTGCGTGTAACTTATATATTTGATTTTTGGAGCGAACCTATGGAACGTGAAGTGAATAAAAATCAGTTGATAATTATATCATCAGGTTTTATACTTGTTATCCTCCAGAATATAATTCTGTTTTTCTCTAATATCAGCTCGACTGCGGAATCAGAATTTGTCACTAATACATTTAGTAATTTAATGGATTTTGAGATTGTATATGTAATGGATACTCTTGGTTTTGTTCTTATTGGAATAGGGCTAATCTTATCATACCAAAATAGTTCTATTGGAAGTGAATTACTTGCTTCTCTGGGCATATTTACATGGGTCGTACTTAGACTAATTTGGCAATCACAGTTGGATAATGCATTTGATGATTTTGATATTTGGAGTGATTCAGTAATGGATCTTGATAGTCAGGTGACATTTTTCCTTGTAGCAAATATTGCTCTCACTATAGCAATAATAAATTTATATAGGTTGAGCAAAAATAATATTCCTCTACTCATATACGGGGTCCTCAATTTTATTTCTTCAACTACCATCTTTCTCGTGGTACATTCATCAATTGCAAGTGATATTACAGAATTTCTTACTTATGATCTGAAATTAATTTGGACTCCATTGATAGGCGTAGTTGGTCTAGGTCTTTATGTTAAACATCATTTACTAGAGGATCTAAAAACTGAATTTGGGAATCAAACAACTAATCAATAATTGCAGATTCTACCCTTGCAAAAGGCAAGTTTTGAATTTGTTAACCTGAAATCTAATTATCACTATTCATTTTTACGTTTAAGGTTTATCAAAATAATTATGGTAGTATATAGCGATAGAGATAACCATGAAAATATTATTGGACTTTCACTTGTGTTACTACTTGAATTAGTAAGACTAGTACTGGTATCTGAGGTGTCTGTAATATCAGTAACTGGATCCGGATAAACAATATCCGGAAAATCAAATGAATAGCTCTTCCCATCGACAATCAATTTTGAAGGTTGTTCCATCTCGAAAACCCTAAATCCTTGAATTGGTTCATACTTACTAGGTTCATAAGCATTGTGAGTCTCTACCCATAAAGTCTTATCTATCCATTCAACAGAGCTGACGTGGTCATGACCATAGAGAACTAGACTCATTCCCAGCTCATCCTGGTTATTCTCAATTTTGTTATCATAATCTGCATGTGTATATAGGATTATGAAATCTCTGGTTGCTCTGTCCATTGCACTCTGAATCTGATCCAATTCATCAAGAGTAATTCCATTCAGTGATCCAAACCCTACAAATGAGGCGGGTCCAAACTCAAACTCCTGCACAAAATTTGGCATGTAAGAATACCAGATTGGTGATGCAGATCCTCTAAGATAGATATTTCCCAGATCATGATTTCCAGGGACCACGAATATGGGTAATTGCCATTGATCAATAAATTCTAATCCCTGCTCAATTATTGACTCGTAAGGATAAAGGATTTCTTTTGTAGTTTCGTTAATCTGATAAGTAAGTACATTTTCTATGAAATCCCCTGTTATAATTACAAAATCAGGATTGATCTGCGTAATATTTTCAAACACCTCTGTGACTACTGCCAAAGTCGGTTTATCAGTAGAATAGGAGGGCAAATGTGTATCTGTGATCTGCACAAATTTGAATCCCCTAGGCACATCATCCAGAATTTTGACACTATGAGTCTGGATATCAATAATTCCGGTATCATCAGAGAGGACAAGATCATACAAGCCATCAGGTACTTCTCCATCAATCTCGTAAATGTAATTACTCACCAAACTCAATTCATATAGGGTTTTGGAATCCCTATCACCAAGTTCCAAAATTATAGGCCCATCAAGATTGATCACCCCCAATTCGATAGTCTGATCCGGAGTGATAAATGCTGGAGATGCTGAATGGGGCCATGATATATTTCTCAATGGGTGGGTGGTCATATTGAAACTAAGGTCTGTTTGATAGTCATATATTCTCATGTTCACATCATTTGCATCAGATTCTGCAAAATTGATACTTGATAAAATGAGGATACTGAATAAGATAAGTTCACGCAGTCTAATGAACTGATATATTTAGTTTAATGTAAAAGTCTATTTTTGGATCAGTGGAATATTAGTTAGATTCCTATTCTTTATGTTCAATAATGATGGAGAACTTATCAAATTCAATGACATTGGCATCGAGAAATTTATTATAGTGAGATTCAGCTCTCTCAATTTTCCCAAATACCTCATTAAACTGGTCAATTAACTCGATTCCGACATTATAGTTCTCATGACCCGGAAATAATCTAGTTTTGTTTCCAATTTTTGATTTTAACTCAACTAGTAATTTGTCATAATTCTCATAGTTATGTGGTAGATACATTGATCCGTAGTGTATAACGTCCCCTGTAAACAGGTGATTTTCTGAGCTCAGTAAACAGATCGATCCTGGAGTATGTCCCGGTGTGTGCAGGATTTCGATTGTAATATTGCCCAGATCAAAGATCTCCCCACCTTCAAGGATATTCATTATTTTACAATTTGGAATTTTGTAATTAAATCTGGCGTAAGATTCAATTTCTCTATCCTCTAGATAACTAACATCAATAATATCCGCAATCTCCCTGTAATCAAGCTTGTGAATGTATACCTCTGAAAATTCATGATTGGATAGAACATGGTCAAAATGGTTATGTGTGTTAATAATAATTAATTGACGATCAGCTATCAATTTATTAATAATTGCCGAGATCTTGTGAATGCCTGTCCCAGTATCGATCAGAGCTGCAGTGTGTTCTCCAATAATTAGATAATTGTTAATGTACTTTGTAAGAAATCTTGGCTCGATCAGGTCTAATCTCTCACGTATGGTATAGAGATAATTATCAATTCTATGAATTTCAAACCAGTTGTCAGGATCATTGAATTCTGTCATTTCTGTTAATCTATTCCATATAATGTTAATATTTAATTCGTAACTAATAATCATCACGAATTGTACATTTTTTCACCCTCCGGGAATACAATTAAATAAAATACGAATTAAATTAAAATCACTATGTATGATCTAAATTATATACGTATATTGACTAACTGTTATACAGACTCTTTCAAATTCTACAGGGATAAAGTTGGATTTGAGGTCAAAAATGGAGATGAGAATAGTAATTATGCCGAATTTAATACCAAATCTGCAACTTTCTCTATTTTCGATGCTAAGGAGATGGCAAAGGCATTAAACATAGAAGATTGTGTACCCGAAATGATTGAATGTAATAACAGTGACGTAATAATTTTCCGTGTTGATGATGTGGATGCTGAATTCAAGCGATTAAAGGAGAACAGTGTAGTGTTCCTGTCAAATCCAACCGATAGAAAAGAATGGTTTGTAAGGACTGCTCACTTCAGAGATCCAGATGGAAATCTGATTGAAATCAATCAATCCTTGTCTTGATTTATCTATTAAGGATATATCATGATAATTAATTTCCTAGGTGCAGAACCTTAGGTATAGGTAAACCTAAACCCAAATTTTCTAAGGAAGTTAAGATAATTATTGATATCATAATACAACCCCTGTAAATTAACAAATATTAATTAATAATTGTTACTCTAATTAGGGTAACAAATGAATGATTTATATATTCGATTAAACATATAATATAATATGGAAGACAAGCCTGGTATATATGATAAAAATGGCCATTATTATCCACCTGGTAGCAGAATGCCTGAACGAAGACGTTTTGGTGGAGGATTCAAAGTTATGGTTATTGCAGTGATAGTTCTTGTGGCCATAAGCGGTCCCATTGTATTATTTTTCACTTTTAACAATCCAAATCTGATGATTAATGCAGAATTGGTTGATACTTATTCTGTTGAACAAAATACTAATGCCAGTCAATTAGATTTCAATATTGTTAATCTGAGTGGAGATATTGAGATTGAGACTGATAGTTCACTTGATTATGACGTTGAGATAGAAACCATGGTATATTCCACAGATGAACATTCTATGCATTATCAGATGTTTGAATGGGATGTTAGCGAAATTGGTAACACTTTTGTAATGGAATTCATTTACAATGAGAATACTAATTTCGATGATGAGCAGTTAGTATTTGATCATCAAATATTAATTAACTCCAGGTTCAATATCTCAAATCTAAATATTGAATCAACAACTGGAGAAATCGATGTAGACATAGCTTCTACACCCGAAGTTAGTCAACTTTACTTGGAAACTACAACGGGAAGTGCAGATTTCAGATATACCGATGGAATTATTTATGGTGATAGCCTAATGACTACCACCACTGGTTCCGTCAATTTGAATCTCAACTCCCTCAAAATTTACGGTGATATATTGGTGGATGTTACAACCTCTGGTGTTGATTTCGAGTTTTATGATCTGGAGTTTATGCAAGATACCAGGATAGATGTAGATGTAACCACTGGGGGTATTGAGTTTGACTGGAGTCAACTTACTAACATGACTTATACCCTTGATATATTCCTTGATACTACCACAGGTTCTATTGATGGTCAAATGGAGATCAGATCAGATATCTCATTGAATTTTGATGCAGATGTAACCACTGGTAGTGTAGATGTTCCAAATGATACAACTGGATCAACAGGTACTATGAATTTCTACTGTGAGTCCACCACAGGATCAATTGAGATAACACAATAATATTGATCAGAATAATAATAATTTCACAATATCTTTTTTAATTTTTATTAATACAATCCACAATGAGTGAAGAATTTGATGATGAGGAGTTTGATGATGAAGCCTTTACAAGTGATTATGATGCTTACGAGGAGGAAATCACATCAACTCCAGAGGAGGTTATTGAAGAACCCACAGATGAAGTGGACGAACCAGAGGAAAGAATATTTGATAAAATCAAACGAATTCCATGGAAGACCTACTTTCGTGACAAATTGAAGCTATTGGCAGGAGGGATAGTTATGCTAGCTATGATGGTTACCATTATCTATCTGTCTGATATTATTTCTGGTGGTCGTGATATAGTTAACCCCCTAATTGTTGTTTCTTTCGACTCATCAAATGCTATATGGTTAGTTCTGATTTCCAGTATACTATTTATCGCAGTGCTCTTGGCATTCAGTAAAATGCTATTTTTTGACAGGAAAGAAGAATTTCATATTGAAAATTATAAATCTCCCAGATCGATTTGGTTTTTCCTACTTACCTTAAGTTTTTTGGGTCAGATATATCTTTTACTAGATGTTTCTCTGATCAATGTCTATATGATTACAGGTCCAGTTGCAGTCGTGCAAGGATTTGATTCAATATTTGGTATTAATCTACTCACTGATGGGATTGATCGAGCTTCATATGCTGATATACGTGGTTTAATATTTATGTCATTATTCGTTTTCAATCTGATTTTCCCTCTTTTTATGTTCATAGCTCTTTTTACTCGCTATGGCAGACGAGTCCTCAAAAAAGACAAGGAGGAAAGACAGAAGAGACCCTATGGAAAGAAAAAGGCTCTATACTTCGTACTTGCTCCTTTACTCATGATTTTTCTCGGGATGCTGGTCAGTAATTTCTTTGGAGATGTCCCTCTATTATCAGTAATATTTTTGATTGTTATAGCTCTTATATTCATTTGGTGGTTAATTCAATTTGTAATTCTTCTGGCCAAATTACTACGTTTCACATTTATTTTTGGGTATTCAAATATCACAATGGTCATACCAATTATATTTATTTTTTATGCTCTACCTGCCTTGTTATGGGGTGTCTGGGATCTGTTGACGATGATTGCAACCGGCTCTATTGGTAATACAATTTATGAATTTGATTTTATGTCCGGTCGGAATCTGTCATTTGATCCCGGAACTATAACGAGTTTATCAGTTGGTGAGATGATTAGGGTCTTTTTTGAGACCTCCCTGTTCAATGCACAGTCCGCAGTGAGAATCATTGAACTTGATTTTATAATAATCATCGGTCTTGCCACAGTGGTCATCGGATTTGCCGAGGGATACACTCTATTTGCTCTCATAAAATCTATATCCAAGGGGGTGTCCATTGCCCGAACTGGTCAGATTGTTACGAGATCTGCACCAAGAATGATTGTAATATCAACTCGAGTTGTCATCCTATTTACATGGATGAGCATTTTGTGGGATAAGTTTCTCAACCTCTGGCAACTATTGTTGGATCAGTTTTCATTTAACCTTCCACCAATCAATCTACCACGTGTATTTGAACCAATTATGCAGTTGAGTCTGGATTTACTCTCGATAAGTGACCTGCTCATTCCACTATCCATCTTGCTCATCCCATTTTATTTCATAATCACCAGTGCATTCAAATTTCTATCAGTATCCATTGCAGTTGAGAAGGTTGAAAATGATGATCAAGTGTTCTTTTTACTAATAAGTTCAGCATTTATTTTGATAATCACCAAAATATTTGCTGATATAGCTAGTTTACCCGATTTTGTTGGAGATCATCATGCTTATTTACCCATTTCAGCATCTATTTTTAGTGATTTGATACCATTTATCAGTAAGGTCATTGAGAGCCTTGAATCAATTGGCTTTTTTGTTGGTTTAGCTGTATCCCTGTACCTCTTGTTCAAAAATATGGTTCTCAAAAGGGAATAGATATACAATTTCTCCTACCAACTCCAAAATTGATTTTGAATTGATATCACAAAGTATCACTTAATTATAGTAAAACTTTAGCTCGATTGTGGACGCAGAAAAAATACCTCCAATAGTGAATAAGAAATGGTTGTATCTGCTAGCGGGTAGCATGTGGTTCATTGTAGGAATATTCCTTTTGAGTCTTGCCCTAGGTTGGTTTGAAGTTCTTTCCTCAGAAAGGAAATTTCAGCATATACTTTTGGGTATTGGCCTGAGTATCCCGTTTATTATCATGTTCCTAGTGGTAGCAGGGAGAAATATTAATCGTGTTAAAGCCATGCCTGAATCAGTTAGCATCTTTAATTTTCAGCCTTGGTATTCTTATGTTATCGTTGTAGTTATGATGTCAATAGGAATCATGCTTAGACACTCTCCCTTATTTAAAACCGATCTTGGGATATTGTATACATCAATCGGTGTTGCCATATCCCTTGCAAGTTTAAAATTTTTGAGAATGATTTTTGTTAATAGTCTATAATTGTTCTAAAATGGTATCCACATTGATTTCAATTCCCTCTTTGATTGAGGCTGAAACTATGCAGTAATTGAAAAATCGCTCCTTACAGAATTCAAATTTCTTTCTAACTTTGTCATCAAGCTCACCATATTTAACATGTAATTTCACATCCACCTTACTTACCCTCCAAAATCCCTGTTCACTGCGGGAGATTGTTCCAACCGCTTCAGTCTTTATCTGATCTGCTGGCATTCGTGATTTAATCAAGCAAAACATCATCGATGCAGATAGGCAGTTTGCCATTGATGCAGCTAGAACTCGGGAAGCATTGGGAAATTCATTTTGCCCACCAGGTACCGATTCAGGCTCATCAAACATCAATTTTGGAAAGTGATCTTGATCAAATGTGGTCAAAAATTGCATTTGAGTTCCCTCAACTAGCTCCATAGAAACTTTAAATTGTCTGTCCATAATAAGGAATTGAATAACATATTTTTGTATCTTTTGAAGATAACAGATTGTATTAGTGAAGAAATTGCACGATTTCGGAGTATTGAATTAATTAAAATTAAATAAATAAATTACTTATAAATTTATTTCCGATCAAGGTAGAATTGCTAGGAAAATTTAACCATAAATTATTAAGAATTTCTTAAGATAAGAGGCTCACACAAGATTTATAAGTTATTGCAAAAATCATTAATAACATGAGTAAATTAAACGTAAACAATTTATTTTTAGTAAATGGAGTCCTAGCCTCAGGATTTGGAATCGTTATAATGTTCTTTCCAGAGTTCTTAATGGAGATGATAGGTTTCTCAACTGCTGCTGACGGACCTCTTTCATTCAGATTCTTTGGAATAGCCGTTTTTGGTATGGGTGTACTCACCTTTAGTGCAAGAAATGAACAACATTCAAGCGCACGACGATCAATGCTTCTGATGCTAAGTTTTAATTATCTGGTGTTGACGATTTTTAATCTAGTATTCTGTGATTTATCCAATCTAATGCTTTGGAGTCTAATAATTCTCCACGGAGCAATTGGAATAATCTATACTTATTTTTATATAAAAAATGAGTAGGAATAATCTCACGAAAACATTGAGTCTTTCTTCTTGTTATTTGGCTGGATATTATCTAAAGGATCAATTAAATATTCCAATTAGATTGTGCTTAAAATTGAATATATTGCTTACTCAAGGCTATTAAAATAATGTATTGTGATGCAATATAAATTGTATTGTGTGACAAGCTATATTGGAATCATTTATATATTGTGTCACAATATATTGTATGACAATGAATAATTAACTCTATTTATTGTCAGATATCAACAACACTTTAAAATTGGAGGTTAACAGTTGGATACTGAGGATGGCATCACATTGGAAAATGACAGTTTAGATTTGGTTCTTGACAAGGCAGTCGATAATTGGGAGATAGAAATCAGACGGGGAGTGATTGTACTTCTGGTTCTAGCATCCCTACTTGATGGAGATCTTAATGGTAAAGATATTCTCAGCAAAATCTCGAAAAGAACTAATAATGTCATTCAAGTGCCATTAGGTACTATATATCCGTTATTGCGTAGGTTTAACAACTCAGATATGATTGAGACCTACAAACCAGAGACCGGAGATGCAAGACAGACCATGTATCGAATAAATAAGAGAGGAAAAATATTCTTCAAACAAGCGAGAGATCTCTTTCTCAGATATACTTCTGCTGCACATGCCTTCATAGATAAAGTTGATGAGAATACATTGGGTGATGTATAATGAAAACGTTTACTGAAATTCCAGCTGTTGATCTACAACAAATCAACAATTATCTGGATAATTACGAGATCCTACTGGATCGGAAAGGTTATGCTTTGAGTGATTTGAAAATTCTCTCTCAGAAAAGACGAGAGGAGATTTTTCAGGAAATCGAAACCAAGATGGAGAGATCAAATGAGTATAACCTGTCACGCATACTTGAGAGCTTTGCTTCCAAGCCAATATCAACTAGTTTGAGAGCCGAAGAGAATGAGGTAATATTCAAGGTACGCATACCCCCATATCTTCGGCTTTTTCCACTTGGAATTCCAAAGTTGAATTTAAGGGATATTCCCTTCCCCAAAAGGAAAAAGAAGCAGATTATGCCAAAAAGGCCCAGATCTGTTAAACCGGTGAGAACGGTCAGAACCATTGCAGATGCACAACAACCTGAGATTGAACCTAAAGCCCCTCAACAGGTTGCATCCGAGAGACCAGTTGAAACTACTCCTATTATCCAGGTCTCTCCGGATTCTGAGTTCTATTATAAATTGAAAGTTGATGTGAGCGCATCAAGGAAGTTTGTTGAAAATTCATACTGGAAAACACATAAATTCCTTAATATAATATTAATCCTCTCTTCATTGATCATGATTGGAATTACAATTGGTGTTGTAGTTATCCAATATTTATATACTTTCAACCGTGACCAATACTTCACTTGTTATGAATACAACTGCTTATTTCTTGATTATATGCACATTGGAGATATTGAGGAAATATTAATTTATGCTGCAATCGGTTTTGCATATGTATTAGGGATTTATATTTTCATGAAGCTAGTCCTTGGATTAATGAGATGGGTACTTAGACAGGAAGTGGGTAAGATAATTATAAAATGTCAGATTCCAAAACTAGAGCATGAGATTGACAAACTTGGTGGAACGATGAAACGGCTCTTCTATGAGGGTATAATCACCTCAGAACTTCTGGAGGCCTAAATATGAGTCAGACATTTACCAATGAGGCAGATAAGCTCTACAATAAGTATATTTCAGAACTGAGAGATGAATTGTATAAGAATAATTTCTCCGATCTTGAGGTTAAGGAAACAATATCCGATGTGACGTCCCAAATTCTTGAACTGTGTGAGTTCAAAGAGAATGGTGTAATTGGTACAGATGCACTAAGGCATGTTCTAAATAAACTGGGAACTCCAAAAGAGATAAGTGAAACATTATCCTCTGCATCTGGTTTCATGGATGAAGCCGAGACAATTCCAGAAAATAATGTGGCATCTCCTGCAGAGTACTTGCACTTCAGAGTGCGACATCTGATCAGAACAGATCAAATTATCAATTGGTTACTGGCAATATATCCGATGTGGTTAATATCCTCATTTATTATATTTTTCGCAGATCCTTATTGGGATGATATGCTGGTCATGTACTTTATCAGTCTATTATTCTATATCATCATTTATGGTTTTTCAGTGCTTATTTGGCATCTCATTGACAAATATAGATTACTCACCAATAACCTGGTCAGGACACAAATTCGACCCATGTCCAGACAACTATATCTGCCCATATTATTCATTTTGACCACCCTGTTAGGCATGATGTTTACACATTGGTTGCTAGCTCCATTTATCATAGCCGAGGCAGCGTTGGTGGGTTTGGTTGTTTACTACATATCAATTATGAACAGGAATCATGCCATATTAATTAAGAATAAAGGATAATATTTGCTGACAAATACATTTATTTATAGAAGCATCACCTAAAACTCTATGGAAATCTCTAATATCCCCAAGGACCAATCATCATATTTTGAGGTGGATAATGGGATTCTTCATTACAAGTCCCCCAATTTATCCGATATCAAAAATGACAAGCCAATAATTTTGTTCATTCATGGAGCAAATAAGGAATCTCAGCACACTGAATTTTGGATCCCGGTGATGGATATAATCCACAAATACTGTTATCCAGTGAGACTGGATATTTTTGGACATGGACAATCTCGCCACAGGGGCCAGATTAACCAGGATAAGATAGTTGAAGCCATACATCATCTCATAAGTCACATATTGGAGATATCAGGTCAAAATAGTCTGATGGTGATTGGAAGGAGTTATGGTGGTGCAATAGCCCAGATACTAGCCAGTGAAAATGATAGAGTCTCAGGACTGGGTTTGATAGCACCTGCAGGAATTAATTCATTATATGAAAAATTGAAGAATTGGCCAAATGGGATATCCTTTTTATGGGATACTAAAGATCCCATTATCTCAATCAAATACTTAGAGAAGATATACCAGGTTACACCAAATGTCAATCTTTTCTCCATTGGAGAACATGAACATGCCACCAAATCGGTCTTGCATGAGAATACTGTGTTCAAAAAGGCAACCCATGCTCCAGAATTAAGTTCTCCAGAATTATTTGAAGAATTCATGTCACATATTGTTAATTAGTTCATTTGAGATTGCGTAGAATTCTATAGGCTACCAAGGAAAAATAAGGAATAAAAGTGATTGGTACCAATTTTTGATATAGTGGATAGCTAATATCCCTTAATATGGGTAGATCAGGTTTTCCAAAAACCAATACCCATGACACAAAAAGTATGAGAGCAATTATTAAGAAGTCAATTAGCCAAATTTTGGAGTTTTTGTAAAAAGAATTCTTGCTCAGTGTGATAATTGCAAAAGCCCATAATATTGATGTCACCCCGATCATTAACATCAGATTAGTTGCTACATCGACATGGAGATCAAAATCGCTAGCCACATCCCAAACTCCAACCAAAAATAATAATGGTCCCAGCGTTAAGCCAGAAAGGGCTACTAACCCAAAAAATATAGAATTCATAATATTTTTGTCACGTAGAATTGATGCAACTGCTGGGAAAAATGGTATAATCAAAATTCCTGATAAAAAGAATGTAATGTTCATAATTTCAGGATGCAGTGCTCCCACAATTACATCTCCGTATGGATTAACTGTATCAAACCTAATTCCTAGCTGGGATATGAACTGTTCCGTGAATTGATATCCAGGGTAGAAGATAATTGCAGTTACAAGACCAATAATGAAAACAAATGCATTTGCAATCATTGCCCATAAAAAAACTAACTGCAATTTGTTTATCTTTCCATCTTCCATAATCGACCTAATATGGCTAATATTTGAGTCTTCTTAATATTAAATCCACAAATCTTCACTTACTCTTGGTTACTATTATATAGTTGTATAATACTCAAATTATTGATTGAAGGATTATAGAGGACGAGCTCTTCCCAATAAGATAGAGACTGCCCTGTTTGATTTTGACGGCACACTAATTCAGTTTCTGCCAAAATGGTGGTACCCACTTGAACGATCGTTTGAGAAAGTTGCGGGAGAGGTACCTGAGGCAATTTTAATTGAGAATATATCCAATATAATGACTAGTATACCTCTTCAACCAGGAAAATTTTTCCTCATGAAGATCATGTATCATATTGGCAGAAAGGGTGGTCTAGGTAGATTAAAAACAATCAGATTTGTGAAAACTGCAAGACTTGAATTTCAAAAAAGCAGATTCACCAATATTCCTGTTCCAGGTATTGAGGATGCATTAGAGGAATTTGTTTCAAAGGGAGTTAAGGTGGGTATAGTAACGAGTGCATCCTTATCTGAGATGAGGAGTGCTCTCAAGGATCTTCCTTTTCTTAATTCCTATCCATGGGTTACCAGATCTGATGTTGAGAATCTGAAACCCTCTGCAGAACCTATTGAGAAGGGGATGGAAATTTTGGGTTCTGATCCTAAAACAACCATTTATGTGGGAGATTTTGTTTCTGATATCGAGGCAGGGAAAAACGCGGGAGTCATGACTGCAGCAATTATTGGACCTGTACCAGATATTTCAAAACCCAATTTTGAGAAAGCAGATCCTGATATCATAATCGATAATGCAGTTAAATTAACAGAATTTATTTCCTAGATCCCTTTAACTACCTTTTAATTATCTAATAGAATTAATTTTTGATTGCTTTATTTTCAATTGATCAAGTTAATTATTTAACAATGAGTTCATGGTATCACTTTATGAATATTCTAATCATTCTCATCCCATCATTTATTTTGATATTTTTGATAATTTTGGTGCTTCAAGCTGTGATGCCACCACATAACCGTCCTAAAAAATATTTGAAAAAATCCAATAAAAAGCCTGTTGTGATGATGATTGGAGATTCAATCACCCATGGGCGAATAGGAACGAATTTTGTTGATATATTATCTAAGAGATTTGATAACTTTGAATTTGTTAATGCAGGAATAAATGGTCACCTAACATGGAATGTGAACCAGAGGCTGGATGAGATTATAGCTTGCCAGGCAGATCACACATTTATTCTCATCGGGACCAATGATGCAAATGCAACCCTGTCAGAGAAAGACTCCAATAATTACGTGAAGAGGTACAGATTACCCCAAAAACCTGATATTGAATGGTACAAAGATAATCTCTTATTACTCGTTACTAGGTTACAAAAGGAGACAAGATCCAAAATCAATATTCTTTCTCTTCCCACCATCGGTGAGGACGTGGAATCTAAGGAACTAAAACATAGTGTAACTTACAGTGGGATCACAAAAAAGGTATCAGATGAGTTGAACTGTGAGTATTTGCCTCTTAATGAAACTATGCTAGAATTACTAAAGACCAAAAATGTGGTAAATCCATATTCATATGATAAAAATGATATGCAGATGGTAAAAGCTATCTTTAATCATTATGCACTACGAAAAAGCTGGAATAAAATTGCTCATAATTCTGGATTGTTCTATCATATTGATTATCTTCATCTCAATGATGCTGGGGCTGATTTAATAGTTCAATTGATCACTGATAAGCTGTTGTAGGTTAGTCTAATTCTTTATTATCCTAATGGAAAACATTTTATTCAAAATAAAGATAATAAATCACTCATGGTCCAATTACAATTTGAATTAGTCAATCAAAATTACAAACCATTCTCTGAATATTTGAACGCAATCCAACCAAAATATGTTGATATGTGGATGGAACACGTAAAAACCATTGAAAATACAACCCTATCAGAAGAAATAATTTATTTCTTAAATTATCCAACAGTTCCAATAAAAATATTAGTATTTTCTAGTCAATGGTGTCCTGAGTGTGCTCAAGCAGTAACCATACTCGATAAATTTGCTAAAATAAATGCTAATATTGAATTAAAAATCATTGATAGGGACAAATCTCCTGAACTATATGAACCCTTCATGCCAAATGGAGATAAGCGAGTTCCAGTAGTTTTATTTACCAGTGAGGATTATTACCTTGTTACAACGTGGAATGAAAGATCAGCATTAAAATTTCAATTGATGTTTACGACACTATTAGAGTACAAAGGCAAGGATAAAGAATTGATATTTCGTGAATTAACAACGGTTTTTAACAATAACTCAGAAGCATTGCTTGATTCTATTATTGATGAATTATTCTCGGAGTTAGTAAGAACCTTTGGAGTGCTGAATTACTCAACTAGATTGCAAACTGCGTTAAGTTAAAGATATGAATTAGGCTTCTAAGTGATAATTAGAAGTAGGATTATTATCTAGTCCTAAAGATAATTCTTCTTGGTTTTTTAAATTTTAATGATATCGCATAAATTACAGTTGTTATTAGAGTGATCACTGCTGCGACATTCATAGATAAGGTGTAGCTATCTTCTATTGTCGTTAAAAATACTGCTAGTAATGGACCTATTACCTGAGCAGAAGAATATGATGAGAAAAGTAACCCATTTGAAGTGGCATTATTATTATCCATTTTGTTATCCTCCTCCACAGCTCTCACACTACCAGTCATGAAGAATGAGAAGGAAATACCAAGCACCAATTGAGTTAAGGCAATCTCAAGAAAATTACTGGCCAATGGAAACAGACTGAATGCTACAGCAGATAGAAAAGAACCAAATATAAAGGATTTTCTGGGATTAAAACGGTCTCCTAATGTTTTCATAACTATAAATTGGGTCAAGGTGTTGGTTACTCCCACTATACCAATCTGATCCAGTGTGAGCCCGAGATCATATTTGAGAAACAATGGCCAGTATATCCATATAGCATTTGCTGTACCATGTCTAAACATGACCACCAAATATTCTCTCCAGTTCTTTCTGATGGCTATTTTATACCGATCCATAGAATTCAGATGATTAACGGGTTTTTCTTTATTTCCAATTTCTCTGTTACAATTTCCAGTTTTGAATATTATTGCTAAAACAAATGAGATAAAAAATAAGATTGAACTTAGTATGAATATATAATCCAATTGAGTGAGGACAGCAACGAATCCTCCCACAAGATTACCCGTTGCCCAGCCCAGTGCTCCAAATGAGGATAAACTACCCAGTTTCTGATCACAATCAGAAGCAGCTCCTGTGATTGATGCTGGATAAATTCCAAGTGCTAATCCATGAAGTGCTCTTACGATAAAGAAGGACCAGTAGTCGGTGGGGAAAATGTATAAGCCCACAGTAAGACCAGATAATATCAATCCAAGTAACAAAAACGGTCTTCTACCCCTGTCATCACTTAATTTTCCAAAAATTGTGTTAGATGCAATCATTGCGAGAGAAAACGGTATTGCTAGTAATCCGATATCAATTTTGCTAATCCCTCTTTCTTGGAGCAAGATTACAAGGAATGCAAAGCTTATAGCCGATCCTGAATTACTCAACCAGTAAATCAAATTGATATCGTGTTTTCCCATATTTTTTTGATAGTTTATTTCATTATAAAATGTTACATAGGACTAATACTATAGATTTGCTCATTTGCATT
>DAOUUM010000517.1 GCA_030668165.1 Candidatus Heimdallarchaeota archaeon | reverse complement strand
GCTGAGTAATTGGAATATTTAAGATTATTACTTCAATATTAATTAATTATAATCATTACCAGTATGCTGACAAATTCAACTTTTACAGATATAGGGATTGTCTATCTATTTCCTTTTAGACTAGCGGCTAATTGATAAAATATGAGCAATCAAAGAAAAAATATCAGTGTGGGATTGAAGGTAGCAGTAGTGGAGAAGCATAATCAGAGATCGGGTACACTAACTGAAGGAATAGTTCAGAAAATCCTTACTAATTCAGCCAACCATCCCCATGGAATCAAGGTAAGACTGACTAATGGGAAAGTGGGAAGAGTAAAATCTATAATAGAATAATCTGATTGTCAAATAAAATTTCCTTCAACTCAATTTTAATAAATATATTGTTATTAAGACCTATTCACCTAATATTTGGATCGTTGAAACTCCATTTTCAATTATTACCTTTACTTGGTCGCCGTTTTTGATAATTTCTGTGGGATCAACTTCAAACCCGTAGGCCATGGGTATCTTTGCCACTGAACATCCAGATACTGTTCCCTGATCTGATTGCATATTGATTATTACCAGCGGTGCCTTCTCATTTTTAACAAGATTGATCAGAACATATGGACCCACAGTAGAGCCAATACCACGTGGAAATACAAATATCTTATTTGTGATTATTTTCCCATTGAGATCGTGTTTCTCCTCGGTTATCTCTCCAGTTTTGGGATTAACAAATCCAAGCAGGGTAATTGGATTTTTGGTTACAATAGCCTCACCAACAACTTCATGTCTACCTGAGGATCGAAGGGCCTTTCCAGTATAAATTGTATTACTCATCTTCAATTATCTCCTCCTCAAACATGGCATCCACACAATTAGCCACGGACATCACATAGGTTGGCAAGCCATTTAAGCTAGGTGCTGAAATGTAGTGCTGTGCTTTGACAGAATTGGTTAATATCTTTTCAAATCTTGTCTTATCATAAGGCATAACTTCTGGACAGGTGTCAACGAATATTTTGACCCCAACATCCTCTAGTGCCTTGAGATAGCCTGAGCTAGAAGCAAGTGCCTTCTGTGCGGCATTGGTAAACAACCAAAATTCCTTGCCTTCTCTCAATTTCTTCCCCTTAACCAGACCGGCTGTTTGGATAATTTCCTCAAGATTTGCGTTGGGACAACCAATAACTGCAATATTAACATCATCTGGAGGTGCAAAATGTTCATAGGTTTCCTTCAGCATATCAGCGGTCACAATTAATGTATCCTCAATCTGTGCTTGGGGAATCAATTCCTGTTCAGGCGTAACATTCTCAATATGGAAGATATGTGTCCCAAACGACGCTAACGATGCACCCAGAGCCTTCATTTCCTGAGGTCTTGGTTTATTGATCCATTTAAATACTGGAATAGCACCAAAGGGAAATGGTTTGTTTCTGAATGCCTTACCCGTAATCTCTCCGAGCATGGAATAATCAGTGTACTCCAAAATATCTGCCTCAACACTCACCTCAACATTAGGAATTCTATTTTCAGTTAGATGATATCCATAATAGGGGGTTCTTCCAGTGATAGCAGCTGAAAGTACACTTAAACTATCTTCTTTATTGGTTCTTGCCCCAAAGAAAGAATTTGCAAAAGTAACAGCTGAACTTTCTGCCCAAGCTACATGTTCGCCTTTGGTCAATAGATGCCCAAAATCATAGGGTGTGCAACTACAGGTCAGTGATACTCCAAGATCGTTGAAATATTGCAGTATCTGAAATTGCTTAGTTGCAAATTCAAGATCAATATACTGATCCTTGTAATTCTTTCTATCCATACCACTGGGGTTAAGGGTGGAAAAAATACTAACTTTAGCCTTATGTTCTATGAACAATCCTAGCTGATCTATTAGCCCGTCCCCACCTGTGAGATAACTTACTCCGGAAATGTGAGCTGATGTTACAGGAATTAATCTGTCGGCTTCAAAGAACTCCCCAAGGTCTATTAATAGCTCCATGGCTAATTGACTACCAGTGCCTGATTCGCCAGCCAGCAATTTTTCTTCTTCTTGTGTGAGATACACAATTTATCAGATCGATTTTACCGATTAATAAATTTATTTCTTCTAGTTGAATTTTTCTCTTAAATATATGTTTTTTAGGAAAATAGGCTTAATTCTATCAAATTGTGAATATCCTTTATTAAATAGATAAGCTCATATCTTGATTGCAAAATTAAAATGATCTGTAGGTGAGGCACACTCGTCCAAAATCTTCGGCTTTTGACTCATTTTTCATGAGCTATTCCTTTTAGTGGCTTATAATTAATTGTTATTCACTACTAAAATATGGCTTG
>DAOUUM010000307.1 GCA_030668165.1 Candidatus Heimdallarchaeota archaeon | reverse complement strand
TCTTAAATTTTCCACCTATGTTGAATTTAGATCCATCAATCTCAGCGATCTTTTCCGCTTTCTGATTGAAGACATCCCAGTCAGATCCAATAGAGAACCTATCGGCAACTATGGAATAGGCATGGCTGACTAATGTCTTCTCATCCACTAAAGCAAACGAGAAGATTGATTTTTCAAGGAATTTTCGGCGGATAACTTTTTCCATTGTGATCAAATAATCAGCTGTGGATAGATTAATCATGAAAACCGGTAATCCCTGATCAGCAGATAATGAATTAGTAATGCCTCTAGAAATGAGTTCCTCAAGGCTGCCTTTCCAACTTATTTTTTCCGTAAAAAATTTGATAACGATCTTCTTTTCAGGTATCTTGGCATCCCATGGCGTGGTTCTGTAGCCCACATAACCGGCGTCCTTGCCATCTCTATTCACTTCGCCAATTATATCAAAATCTTTTGAGTATTGACGAGATTTAGCGCGAAGAACTTCTTCCTTCTTGATTCCAATTTCAATTTTATGGGCTCCGGTCTTCCAGAGATCCACAACGTACTCTTTAGTAACATCCATTTGAATTTTCAATCCTATATGTAGTTTGAATTTTCAATCTCTTATTTTAATATTCTAAATTCTGTGTGAATAATAGTTGAGTCAAAGCAGATTTTCATTCACTATTTGCCTTGTTGGATTTAACATAGGTGAGAACTAGTTTAATGATCTCAGAATGGTCCCGATCTCCATTAATAACAATATCTGAGTGTATCTTATCCTGCATCACAAATTTTTCCTGTGATGGTCTTATTGTATTCATATACTGACTGATCACTGAATTTACGGTTCTTCCCCTTTCCTTAGTATCTCTTTGAATTCGTCGGATCAGTCTCAGATCAGACGGTAAATCAACATAGACTTTGAGTGAGTATAGTGGAATAATAATTTCAAATGCAAAAGCAAATAATCCCTCGACCACAATAATGTCAGTAGTGGTGATTAATCGTGTTTTATCAGTTCGGTTATGAATACTGTAATCATAAATTGGAACCTCAATTGGAATTCCCTCTCTTAATTTTACCAGGCTTTCCAGAAATTCAGTATCATTGATTGATTTTGGATCATCATAATTGACCTTTGCACGTTCTTCCATTGTCAGATGGGTCAGATCTTTGTAGTAATCATCAGTTGAGATTATATCAACCGATAAATCCATCTGTTTAGCAGTTTCAATTATTTTTTTTGTAAAATAGGTTTTACCAGCTGATGTGGGTCCAGTTACAGCCAATAAATATGGAATTTTAGGCACTCTATTTTCTATTTTGCAGTCTTGAGTAAAAAATATATTCAACCGGTATTGGTCAAATCAAGAACTTAATTCTCCGCTTTCATGATATTTCTTAAAGAATAGTTGGAATATCTGTTTAGATTCATTCTGCAGATCATCCTTCATATTTTCTGAAATATCTTTATCTGTTTTAATTATATCAAAAAATCGATCACTGAATATGTAAACGTCTTTAGAAATGAGTACACTTGTATTGGGATCCAAATTATCAATTAAAAACCCAAAATTGTATTCATTTCTGTGCTGAACAAAAATGTCGAATCCCCCGATATTAACTTTTCCAAGTTCATCCTCACTTTCAAACGTTTCACTGCCCACAGAGTCAATTGTAGCTATTATGCCACCTAGCATCTCTTGATCGACATCACTCTCCTCCTCATTAGTGTGATAGAACACCAGTTCAACATTTTTTGTGATAAAAATAGTAACCAGATTTGGTGCACTTTCAGAGATAAATGAATCCATACTGTCCCTTATCATCATTTTTGCAATTGTGGCCTGATGAAGTTTCGAATCGATACCAGCAGTTCCAGATTGATTACGCACAGCTTCAGCCCTCTCAATACCCTTGTGTATCCATTTAACAAGTCTCTTGTATGATATTCTATATGGTAAAAGAAAATTAATTACACCCCTATTCAGTGCATCAACTAGGGTAGCTGAAGTTCTGCGATCCCTTACCAGGTATATGATATGTAAGTAGGGAGAAATATCCTTGGCAAGGTCTGCAAAATTCAAAGGAGTTTCCTCTCCTTTGAGCTTGGAATCAATAATCAGTACCTCATAGATACCATTTTCCAGCATTTCTTTAACCTCGTTAGAGGATGTTGATCCCTCTATATCTAGATTATATTTCTTGGAACTTAGATGTTTGACCATCTTCTTTCGTTTCCTATCAGATTCCAACAAAGTAACTACCTTTTGAGTTCGAAATTCAATTTTCTCAGGAGTATCCTGAGTAATATTATCATTATGTTTGTCGAATACCTCCAATAACTTGGTGATTTGGGGTGACAACCTCATTCCTCCAAATCCAGGATTTGTCAGTTCCTTGCCAAATTTATTGAGGATACTATCCACAACATTGTTAATGATAATTTCAGTTCTCTCTGCATTATATACGGTCAGATTTCGAACAAAAATCAAAAATTGGAAACTGTCAATGAATTTTAGCACAACTGATATACCTCCAAAATTAATCTCTTTTAATGGTTCCTTGTCTTTGAAAAGTTGTTGTCCCAGCATAGAAATGCCAGAAATATAGCCTGAAAATAGTATTTCATCCCTATTTAGTAATTGTTCGAAGAAATGCGAATAACGTGGTACACTCTCATAAGCTATCATTGCACCTACAAATTTTGCCTCTTGCTCCTCATCACCAAATGATAGGCTGGGATCCAGTAATAAATAAGACTGCTTGGATAATTTTGGTGGATTTTTCACATATGTAATAATCGATCTGTTGATATCATGTCTGGCCAGTTGTTCAGTAATTGTATTGTACAACATGGCGTGTTTCAGGGGCAAATAAACAAAACCATCAGCCGAACCATTGTTTATGATATCTGAAATAAATGAAGATTTCTTTGATTTTGACAAAATCAATATCCTGGCTAGTGGGTGATTAACTCTGACAATTCTTGAGACTGTCACTGCGTTGAATTCTAAGAGATCGTTTTCTATAAAAACAAGGGCAAAGACATGTTGGAGTAATTCATTTATCGCACTATCCGTATCATTTGAGAATACTATTTCATAATTGCCAAACTCTTTAATTGCAGAAGATAATTTATCAAAGGTGGATCTTTTTCCAATAAATAAAAATTGATCATCACTTTCAGTAGGGATTTGATCTAGATCATCAAAATCATCGAAGAGAGAGTCAAAATCAATGTCTTCACTCATTATGTATAATACTAATCCTAGCTATAAAAAAGAATTCTTCTCTAAATAAGAATAAGAGCGAACTAAAATGATTAATTATAACTAAATAATAATTGAGAAATTATCACAGATTATTTTTGCTCTTAATTTCCTCAGTAGTGAATAGTACTCTGCCTTCCATTCCCCCAGATATTTCAATGATCTCCCCGCTTATGTGACCTGATAGTTTATTTGAGAGCAAAAATATTATTGTGTTTCCAATATCCTCTGGAGTGGCAACCTTACGCAGTGGTATTGTCTGAAGAACCTTTGTCACCATCTGTATATCCTGTAATGCCTCCTTTGCCATTGGTGTTCTGACCCAACCTGGAATAATTGTGTTAACTCTTCCCAAGGGTGCATACTTCACAATTTCATTTTTCAGTGACCTCATGAACCCATAGGTGAGAGCTGATTTAGAACTTGCATAATCTGAATGATCTGCTTCTCCAAATATGCCTGCTGTGGAGCCAATTATTACAATACTAGGATCCTCAATTTTATCTTTAATTACATATTTCAAGAATTCGCGAGAAGCAAGAAAACTACCTGTGAGATTGATTGATAAGGTTTCATTCCACTGATCAAGATCCATTTGATGAATCGGTGCAGAATTAACCTTCCAAATTCCATGGTTCAAAATCAAGCCACGAATTTGACCCAGCTTATCTCTGGCCAGTTTAATTCCATCTATCACCTCAGCTTCAGCAGTCAAATCAGCCTTTATTGCAAAGACTTGTGAGGAATACTTATTCATTATTTCTTTCAGTGAATCCTTATTTGTGTTATAATGCAGTGAGAGCATGGCTCCTTCTTCTAGTAGTAATTCTGCAGTCTTAAGTCCTATTCCACCGCTTGCGCCCGTCAAAAAAAAATGTTTACCTTGTAAATCAGTATCCATTAACTGAGAATTTTCCTTGAGCAAATATAGATTTAGACTCTCTAGGAAAAAATAGTAAATTTT
>DAOUUM010000542.1 GCA_030668165.1 Candidatus Heimdallarchaeota archaeon | reverse complement strand
TTGGTGATTTCATTAAGTTTGAAAATATCTCAGAACGTATTAAAAACGGATGGAAATAGGTGGGTATCAAAATGCTCTATTTAGACGCCAATATTTTGTACCCCATGTTTGCTGTTACAGACAAAAAGCGAACACGATTTAATGATGAGGGATCATCTGGAAATAAATTATTAGATTATTGCATTCCTCTAATTCGTGATATTGACAGAGGTGACAAATTGGTAGTTCTGTCAGATCTAGCAATCATGGAAACTCTTGGAGTAGCAAGTCGAGATATTGGTCCTAAAAAAGCAAAATCGATGCTACAGGCAATCAACAAACAACAATTCCTAGAAGTTATTCAAACAACGCAGTATGCATGGATAGTTGCCCAATCCCTTACAGTTACTACCTCAATCGAGGGAAGAGACAGTTTACATCTGGCTAATGCCCTCTTAACAAAAATTGTCAGAAAGGTTATTACTTGTGATAGAGACTTTGCAGAAAAAGCACAATTATTTCTTACCCACAATTTTAAGCGTTTCGAGTTATTTGATGAATTAAAGACCTGGTATCAGATTTCAGCAGAAGAACAAACACATATATTGGAGATTGTTAAAAGTAGGGCTTTGGAATTGCAGTTTGATTTGATTCTAAACGTATAAAAACCTTCAACAGTGTTCAGTGTTAGTTTCACTTTGCCAGTGTCCTACATTTATGATTCTCCATATTTTCAGATATAGTTAGAGTAAAGGAAAGATGGTGAGTAATGTCAAAATTTGTTATTATTGATCTAGAATATCATCGTTCGACACTGGTTGATTTAAATGAGGAATTTTTTACTTGGGTTTACACCGAAATTAGGACGAACTATAATATCGAAGTTCTTCCTACTGATGATATAAGTTACCGTGAATTTGCTAATATCATTGTTGACGAATTTGCCTTTTTTACACCTCCAGAGGGAATTTCTTACCTTCTATATGAAGATGATGAGGTTGCAGGTATGGGTGCTCTTCGGAATATGAATAAGAATATTGGAGAGATTACACG
Organism: Candidatus Heimdallarchaeota archaeon; assembly: GCA_030668165.1. Lineage (GTDB taxonomy): Archaea > Asgardarchaeota > Heimdallarchaeia > Heimdallarchaeales > Kariarchaeaceae > JAJRQD01. The sequence goes on along the minus strand of DAOUUM010000542.1, from coordinate 1,079 downwards.
GATGTATATAAGACCAAAGCATAGAGAGAAAGGGTTAGGGAAAAAATTATTACAGCAATTACTGAAAAAAGGGGAAGAATTTGGTTTTTCTACGATTTATCTTAATACAGCACCTTTTATGAAAAGTGCAAGGCGCATATATCAATCATTTGGGTTTATCGAAAGAGACGAATACCCTGGATCTGAACTACCAGATGTAATGAAACCATTTTGGTTATTTATGGAGAAAGAAATTATCCAATAGAAATTTCCAAGAATGATCGGATGATAATCATTTCTTCAAAAAATGGATAACAACGTATATTGCAGCATTCTCTTTATTTATTAATGTTTGATTGCTTTTTTGGTATCATGAGTTTCCTTCAAAATAATCTCAAATATATTGCCATAATTGGCACTGTTGTTATTCTCTCTGGAGTGGGTATCACAGCTATTGTTCTCAACTCTAATGCTGGGATTAGTGTAGAACTTTTAGACAACGCGGGAGTTATGATAGAGGCAGATAACACTAGAATTTACATTGATCCTTATAATTTACCCTCTACTTATTCAGATTATCCTGCTGATGCAATTCTCATTACACATGATCATGGTGACCATTATGATCCTGTATCTATTGATACCATCAAAACAGAGAATACACGTTTATTCTTTCCAGCTATTATGAGCTCAGAAGCTTCACATTATGATGCAACTTCCGTAATACCCGAGGATAGTTTTGAAATCAATAATTTCGATAGTCGCTGTTTTTATATGTACACGATGCCTGGATCAGAGGATTCAAGTCATCCACAGGAGAACAATTATACAAGTTATATCATTGATTTTGAAGGCTTTACGATTTTTCATGTTGGTGATTCCTGGAATATTGATGAGTACAATCAATTGAATGGTGAGATAGATCTAGTACTTCTCCCTCTTGGTCCAGGATGTCAAACAATGACTGAAACAGATATTGTTTCCGTAATAGAAACTATTGAGCCTCGTTATTTCATACCTATTCATTTCACTGATGTTGGTAAGGAGTTATTTATTATGCAATACGAGGACGATGTTGAAGATTGTGGTTGTAGCTTTAT
>DAOUUM010000391.1 GCA_030668165.1 Candidatus Heimdallarchaeota archaeon | reverse complement strand
TAAAGCTACCAGCTGCCATAGCAGATAATCTGGATGATTTACTATCAAAAATAAAATTTATTACAGTTGATGTGAACGATACTGAATCCGTAAAATCAGGACTGAAGGGAATAGCAGCCTCCGTGGATGTTCTTGTTAACAACGCAGGTAATGGATATTTTGGTTCTGTAGAAGAATTATCTATTGAAGAGGTGGAAAGCCAATTCAATGTTAGTTATTTTGGATATATACGCATGATTCAGGAAGTATTACCACATATGCGTGAGAGAAAAGATGGTCGGATTATCAATACCAGCTCACTTGCTGGTGTTGTGGCTATTCCATTTCAGAGTCATTACTCCGCCAGTAAAGCAGCGGTGATGAGAATGACTGAGAGTTTGAGTGGTGAAATGAAACCATTCAATATCAAGGCAAGTTTATTGATACCTGGTGATATCAACACACCATTTAATGCAAGCACAGCCAAATTATTTGATGAGGGAAAGGCCATGGATTCAACTGATCTAGGAGATCTAAAGTCCTCCTTTGGTTCCGATGACTCTCCATACAAGGAAGGATCCGATATCGTTTGGGACTTTATCGTTAAAACGCTGATTGTAAGCCCCCCACCCCTCCTTGTTTCTAAAAAGTTGGAAAAAATTATCAAAGCCAAAAAACCCAAGGTGCACAACAAGGTTGGTAGTTTGTTTCAGGTATTTGCCATGCGACTGGTTCCAAGACTTCTATCATCAAGTTTGGCAACCCGTGTAATGGCCATGTTCTATGGATTGTAATCAGTATTATTCGCGCATAAAACATCTATGTAGGTAAAATACCATTATTTCCAAACCTTAAATAATTTATCAGTCGAAATAGAAAACTTTGAAAAGACAAGAATATAATATCGATTTATGCCAGAGTTATTTGAAAAGGCGTACAACTACACCGATTCTAAACAGGTTAAGGCGACAGGTTACTACCCCTACTTCTTACCAGCCAACGCGGAGATAGGACCACGAACTGTGATTAATGATCAAAAGGTAATTATGCTAGGATCAAACAATTATATGGGATTGACTGGTGATCCTGAGATCAAGCAAGCTGCAAAGGATGCGATTGACAAATATGGATCCGGTTGTACAGGATCTAGATTTTTAAATGGTACACTTGATATTCATATGGAACTCGAGACCAAATTGGCCAAATTTACCAATAAAGATGGTGCATTAGCATTTTCTACCGGGTATCAGGGGAATCTGGGAGTTATATCTGCGATAGCGGGCAAGGGAGACTATATAATCTCTGATGGATTAAACCATGCTTCAATAGTGGATGCATGCAGATTATCCAGGGCAAAAACATTAACCTTTGGACATAATGATATGGCGGACCTTGAAAAGGTATTAAAATCACTACCCAAGGATACTGGAAAATTAATAGTCACCGATGGTGTTTTTAGTATGGAAGGTGATCTAGCAAATATACCTGAGATAGCTGATTTGGCAGAGACCTATTCCGCAAGGATTATGATTGATGATGCCCACGGTATTGGATACATGGGACCAAAGGGTAATGGAACCCCAGCCCACTTCAATGTAATGGACAAAGTTGATCTGATGGTTGGAACATTCTCCAAATCATTTGCATCTATAGGTGGTTTTGTTAGTGCTGATGAGGATATTATAGAATTTCTTCAACATAATGCACGAAGTCTTATGTTCAGTGCTTCAATTCCCCCCGCATCAACTGCAACAGTTCTGAAGGCATTAGAATTAATTGAGAAGGGAGATGACAAGAGAAAGAAATTGTTCCATAATGCAAAACTACTCAAAAATGGTCTTGATGAGGCTGGATTTGATACTGGTGAATCAGTGACTCCAATTATACCTGTAAAGGTGAGAGACAGGATGAAAACTTTTGTTTACTGGAAAGAATTATTCAAGGCAGGGGTTTACACCAATCCCGTACCATCTCCAGCAGTAGCTGTGGGTGAGGAATTGATGAGAACCAGTCTAATGGCCAACCATGAGGATCAGGACATTCTTGAGGCAGTTCAGGTATTCGCAGCTGTCGGAAAAGCGATGCAAATAATTTAATTTCACAATAATTAACATTTCACTAGATATAATTCTCAAATATTAAAAAAATGGTAATTTGGCGATGCAGCTAGATTTTCGCAGTAAATTAACAGTTTACAGAAGAGAGGTAATCATAAGATTGAAGGTATTTAGAGTATTTATCATCGCCTATTTTGCTCTAACAATTATCGGAGCAATAATTCTGCACTTTTCAGTGGGATTACACTGGGTGAGATCATACTAAGAGGCAATATCCCTGATATTTTTCGCATCCTCTATTGAATTTCCTGCGGATAGCTTAGTCCTTCAGCTAATGTGGATACTGTATCCCATGATAGGAATTATTCTACTAGCTGAGGGTTTGTCCAATATTGGAGTATCTCTTAGATTCGGAGATACCTCATCCAGGGAATGGAATACATCAATGGCAAAAATAATGAATAATCACACAATAATAGTTGGAATTGGTAATGTAGGATTGAAAGTATTAACATCACTGGTTCTTGACAATAAGACAAACGTAATGGTAATTGATAAAAAAGACGAGAAGGGTCGAGAGGATCAATTTGAGGATTTTCAGAGAGAACATAAAATTCCAATGATCAATGGGGATGCTTCCCATGAGAAGGTCCTCTTGGAGGCAAATGTTTCCAGGGCAGATGCAATAATTATACTGGTAAATGATGATCTGCTGAATGTAAAAATTGCACTTCTAGCCAAGAAATTAAATCCTGAGATAAGAACGGTGGTAAGAATGTTTGATTTGGAGTTTGGTAATTCATTTAAGTCGAAACTGGGTCTGGATGAGTTGGTATCAACCTCCTCCCTGAGTGTTCCTCATATAATCAAAGCATTGGACAATTAGATTAATTTATTCTTTATCAATTCAGCAGAATTAAGAGCCTCTAACCTAACAGATGGGTTCTCATCAGATCTGGCTATCTTCTTCATGGATCGGTATGTATCAAGAGATTCTCCATGAACACCTATCTTCTTGAGTATCTCTATCCTCTGCAGTGCAGAATCACACAATTTCAACTCAACCATATAGTCCTCAATCAAAAAATATCGGAGATCATCTGCGAGGATATCCTCCTGGAATTTGAATTTGTCAGGGAGGTGATCATGGGGACCCGCAAGCTGCGTAAGGAAATGAACATTCTCAACAGAGACAAGATCAGTCTGCTGATAAAAAAGAATGCCGGAGTGCAAGCCAAAACCGCTTTTGACCCGGTGGTGATAAAGTTGTGCAATCTTACTGAACTGTCATACACAGATGTTAAGGTCGAGGGAGCTGTTTCTTTCATTGTTAAGTCAACAGAATTTTATGTACCCATGGAAGGCAAGCTTGACATTTCGGC